>JAQVGK010000169.1 GCA_028696755.1 Bacteroidales bacterium
TTAGTCCCAAAACATATACTCGAATTCTTAGACATAAATACATTATTAAACTTATGTATGAGAATCCCGAAATTCAATGGAACGATTTGGTTTTTAGTGGCTATTACTTTGACCATTCCCACTTTAATAAAGATTTTCATGCCTTTTCGAGCTTTAGTCCTGGCCAATATACTTTTTTAAAGACCCCAATAGTAGCAGATTTTATTAGGTAATTCCATACTTTGAAAAAATGAGCAACTTATCACAAAATGCATTTGTCGCATTTTTACATACAGTTAATGTTTTTTTTATTGTTATTTGTAGAACACATCGTTAACAGATTTGTAAGTTCACGCTTTTCTCAAAGATTGTTGCAGTTTCATTCTCAAAAGCTGCAAATTCAAATTTCACCGGTCAAATTGCCTTTATTAAAGGTATTTTTGACCGGTTTTTTAATTAATAATAAAATTTAGTAAAATGAAGACTTTAACAATTCTAACAATTTTAACTTTCTGTTTTACAATTGGTTTAACCGCACAGATAAACCTTGACAAGGTAGTTAAAAACAGTAAGAAAAAAACAGAAAACAAAATCGAAAAGAGAATCGAAAACAAGATCGACAATGCTGTTGATAAAACTTTGGACGATATCGAAGGTGGTGTGAAAAATGATTCGAAAGACAAAAATAAGGATAAGTCTGATAAAAATGAGAAAGACTCAGACTCTAAAGAATCTGACATGGTTGGTGGTGATGGCAAAAATAAAGAAGAAGACAAATCAACCAATACTCAAGATACAAATAATAAGACCCATGTAAACAATGAACCTGTTAACAATGAGCCTGTGGTTACCTGGAGTAAATTTGACTTTGTTCCTGGTGATCAATTAATATTTGAGGACGGCCCATCAAATTCTGAACGAAATGGAGAGTTTCCAAGTCGTTGGGATTTAAAATCAGGAGTAGCCGAAATTATAAATGTTGATGGAGAGAATGTTATCTGTTTTATGGCGCAAAACACAGAGATTATGCCTTACATAAAAGATGCAGATAAACCATATTTACCGGATGTTTTTACTGTTGAAATGGATTTGTATTTCTCTGATGAATATTCTCATCACAGGTATTACATCTATTTATCAGACAGAAAGAATCACCAAAATGCAGGCTATTTTGTTATTTATGTAAATGGGATTACAATTGGCGATTTTAGTGCAACACTTCCTGGAAGTAAATCGAAACAAAAGGAAAAAGGGGGTTGGAAAAGAGTATCAATAGCTTACACAAATGGGCAACTTAAAGCCTACCTTGATGATACTAGATTGATAAATATTCCAAGGTACGAACACAAACCTACAGGAATAACAATTGAAGGGGAAATGTATAGCGACACTAAAAGGTCAAAATATCTTAAAAATTTCCGTATTGCCGAAGGAGGTGTTCCTTATTACGACAGAGCAATGCAAGATGGAAAAATCATCGTTACAGGAATTCGTTTTGATGTTGGCAAAGCTACAATCAAGCCGGAATCAATGGGTCCATTAAACGAAATCTTGTATGTAATGCAAAAAAATCCTGAAATCAATTTTTCAGTCGAAGGCCACACCGATAGCGATGGCGACGATGCTACAAACCAAAAACTTTCCGAAGACAGAGCAAAAGCTGTAATGGACAAACTTATCGAAATGGGAATTGATAAATCGAGATTAACATATAAGGGATTTGGCGAAAGCAAACCCATGGTAGAAAACACATCTGCAGAAGGTAAAGCTCAAAACAGAAGAGTTGAATTTGTGAAATTTTAATAAATCAAGACTAACTTTAAAAATTAATAATATGAAAAAGCTGAAATTTATTTTCGTGATCTTAACAGGCTTAATTAGTGTGAGCTTGTTTTCTCAAACAATTAATGTGCCTACCGATTATGCAACTATTCAACAAGCAATAGATGCTGCCGAAGATGGTGCAACCATTCTAATTGCCAATGGCACTTACGAGGAGAACCTTGTTGTTTCCGATAAGAACCTAACAATTGCTTCCGAGTATATTAATTCTCTGAACGAAGCCGACATTGATGCTACAATTATTAAAAGTCCGGCTAGTCCATCTAATATTATTTTAAGCATTTCGGGGTCGTTAACTTACACTCTAAATATTATCGGTCTTACCCTAAAAGATGGATTTGCATCGTCGGATGGTGGCGCAATATACCAATCGGGCTATACGGTAAATATTGACAATTCAAAATTCGTTAATAACTCTTCTAATACTTCTGGAGGTGCGATTAGAATCTGGGATGGTTCTGCTACAATAACAAACACTTATTTCTATAACAACTCATCTTTTAATGGAGGTGCAATCTCAATTAGTCTCGGTAACGACAATCGCCATGTTGCAATCGAAAATTGCACTTTTGACAGCAACACAGCAGGCGGTTATGGTGGTGCAATAAACGCTGGTTTAAGTACTGATATTTCTTACAGCATAACTAATTGCGTTATAAAAAACAATTCAGCAAATAATGGTGGTGGTATTTATTTAGCTATTGGCTCAATAACTGGTTCAACACCTGTAATCACTAAAAATTTAATATTTGGCAATACTGCTAGCTCACGGGGTGCAGGCATTTATATTACTGGACGCAGCTCAAGAATAACCAATAATACAATTGTAAAGAATAATCTCGTTAATCATGGAACAAATAATAAGGGCGCTGCAATTTATCTTACTGGGGGCTCAAACTTTGCTTATACATATTTGCGTAACAATATTATTCGCGATAACGCAACCGAAAGCACTGATAAAGAAATATATGCCGATTATTCGGGACTTTACTGTAAGCAATATTTCTTTTATAACTGTTTGCCTGTTAATAGCGATGATATAGCAACTGCAAATTCTAATTCCGAAATTGAATACCATGACGGAAATATTTCTGGAGATCCTTCATTTGCCGACTTTTTAAATGATGATTTTAACCTACAAATGTCATCGCCTTGTATTGATGCTGGCGATCCTGATACTGACCAAGATGCAGAATCTTACTTAGTAGATGCTGATGATTGTGATGCTGATGGAACAAGATTAGACATTGGAGCTTTATACTATCATCAGGATATTGACCCCGCAATAACAGCAGATTTTACTTTTTCGGCGTATGGAGAATATGCTCCGCTAAGAGTTGAATTTACCAATGCTAGTACATGGATTCTTACCGAAGTTCCTAGTGTATTTGAGTGGGATTTTGATAATGACGGAATAGTTGATTCGAACGACGAGAATCCAGTTTTTTATTATGATGAAACAGGAACCTATTCGGTGTCTTTTACTGCTGGCAATGGAACCATTTCAAACAGTGTAACTTTTACCGATATTATTGTTGTTGAAGATGCTGGTGTTGAGCTTGAAGAATTGGTTTTTATATTTGAGGATATCGAATTTTTTGGAAATCTTTGTGAAGATGATCTTGTAAACCAAAATGTTGTTTTTAGCGGTGCTAGCAGCGATCCAGGTCAAGGGGTTTGCGATATTTATGTTTCGGATGCAGTATATGTATATGGTTTTAGCGATACTTTTATTGCAGATTTTGCTCAACTCGACGGCGAAGTTCTCGAAGTTTCGATAGATTTCTTCGATAATTGTGGAAATAATTGCACCGGAGCAAGAGCTTTTAATGGCTCCGACATGATTCTATCTCAATCAAATCCCGAAATGGCTAGTGGTCAAGATTTACTAACTTACAAATTTGTAACCGACATAAATACTCCAATTGATTTGTTCCAATTTTACGGAATGGAAAGTGGCCTTTTTAAAATGATTGTTAAGAAAGTAAAACAACCAGCTGCATGCGAATTAACTGCAGATATAAATATTTATGAAATATCTTGTACCGAGTTCGCAATTTCCGAAAATGTTTTTAATAATGAAAACCCATACACTATTCAATGGCAAGTTGATGGTGCAAACGTTGATGCAGCAGACATTTCGCCTCTAACACTGGCTGCCGGAGAACATACCATTTCTATTACTGCAACCGATAACGAAGATTCCGAATGTACAGTAACTGTAAATCGTAGTATTACAGTTTACAACCCAGAGGTAACTATTGACACCGATATTGATGGAATGGATCTAAATTTCTTCGTTTCGGTTGAAGGTCTCGAAGATTTTAATTTCTCGTGGTATTTTGGCGACGAAGGAAATGGTTCGGGCGATACCGATCTTCTCGAAGGAACTTATACTTATGCCGAAGAAGGCACTTACGAACTCGCGTTAACAATAATGCCTACTGGAAGTTTTAACTGTGCATTCCATTATAACGTAGAGGTAGAAATTGGTCAAACAACCGAATGCTATAATGGAACAATTAACGGACTTGTTAATGCAGAACTTGCAATGCTGGCAAACGGAGCTATAAGCGCAGAGTTATATGAGCTTTCAAGCGATTTCAATTTGGTTAGCTCTACAATTATCGATAACTCTGGCGAGTTTAGCTTCACAAATCTTACCGAAGGTTACTATATTTTACGTGCAGTATTAAATAATCCTGAAGAGTATCCAGAATATGTTGTAAGCTACTTTAACACTATGCTCGATCAGGTTTTCGAATGGCAGCAGGCTTCTCCAATAAACATGGGTTGCGACGAGACAATTACAATTGATTTTAGCATGATAACAATCGAAGAACTACTCTCTGGCGATGGAAACATTTCGGGATATGTTTATTATTCTGATGATAGCGGAATTAAGCAAAATGAATTGGGACTCGAAGTTGCTAGCGATGTTGTTGTATATCTTATTAATAATGAAGATCAAAGCTTGGTTGCTCAAACCATAACCGATGAAAATGGAAATTATTCATTTAGCAATATTCCTGATGGAACATACAGAGTTAAAGTAGAAGTACTAAGCTATTTAGTAAACTCTTATCATATTGTTAGCTTGTCGGGTTCGGACAATAACTTTACTCATCTCGACTATGCTATTGGCGAAGCGGATATTTACCAAACCGAAATTGCTGTATTGAATATTACTAATAATGGTAACGGATCGGTAGTTATAGATGAAATTACTGCCGAAGGTACATATCTTTTCGAAATAGATACCGAATTAAGTATCCTTGCTGTGGCTGACGAAAATAATGTTTTTGCTGGATGGGTAGGAGATATTGAATCAACAGAAAACCCGCTTTCGTTAAGCTTAACTGATGATATTTCAATCACTGCGCAATTCGACGATGTTTCGGGAATGGATCAGTTCTCAAATCTTACATCAATTTATCCTAATCCATGTACTGATTACTTCTATCTTAGCGATTATGAGAATATTTCGCAGATTGTAATTTATAATTATATTGGAGTTGAAATTGTAAAGCTAGAGGAAAAAGACATCGATGGTTTTGTTAATACTTCAAACTTTGCAGCAGGTGTTTATTTCGTAAAAATATCAGATTTCTCAAATAACAATACCTCGTTTAAAATTGTAAAACAATAAAAGACTTAGGGGCAGAGTCTAGCATTCTTTGTTGGGTTTTGCCCCTATTTTTTATTCTAACTTAAGTAATTATCAAAAAATAAATCTTGCTCAACCTAATGAAAAAAATAGTATTTGTATCAATCCTGATGTTTTCACTAATGACATCGGGATTTGCCAATCGTGTAAATGTCTCAATTATGAGCAAATTGCGTGCAGATGGAATCGACATCGAAGACTTAGAAAGACGCCGACAAGAGTATGGTTACATTGCCGAAGATTATGATAGTCCGTCTGATCAGATTGACAGATACAATGCATTTATGGAAATTATGAGAAACGAATTCGCTTCTCGAATACCCGACATCGAATATAAAATTGGAAGTAATGCAAACGTTAAAGTTACTCACGATATTCCTGAAACTATTAGAAATTTTGTACTCGATTTCGGTTTCTATATTTTTATGGATGAACTTAAGTATGGTGTAACAAACGAGGATCATCCAGGCATACAAGCTGTTTACAATTTTATGTTTTATGTAAGTTTAATTGACCCACACACTAATAGAATAGTTGGAAAATATAAAATCCATGGACAATGGACTTCAACAACACATTTAAGCCCCGAAGAAATGGCCGAAATGGCATTAAAACTTCTCGAAGAGGATCAAATGCCAAAAGTAGATGAGTTAGAAGCAGATATTAAACATTATGCGGATTATCATAATGCGAAAATAAAGTACAGCGAAACCGATCAGCAGGCAAACGGAAGTAATATAGGAACGATAACAGTTTCTAATATTCAGGATATTTTAATTGGTGAAGCTCGAAATAATACGGTTTGCAGATTCCGCCTGGAGGCTAAACGAGGTAAATTTACCGAAACAGGAACTCATTGGGTTGAGTTCGATGGCAACGAAATGTATTATGGCGGAGATAAAGTTAGCTTTGAGTACCTAACCTACAATTGTAATGATTACGAAACCAACAAAGAACAAGACGAGTTTACTCTTAAACAAATCTCTCTTATGGCAGAATCATACAGCAATGTAGTAAAAACTCAAATTGTTGATTTTACTTGCGAAGTATTATACGACGTTTATATGAATTATTATGGACAAGGTTTTGCCGAAGCAGAAATGGTTTGGAGAAACGTAAAGATTGCTTTTCCCGACGAAAACAATCCGGTTAAAGCTATAAATCCCGACACTTATGATGAAAGCGAAAATGTAGAACCTCCATACAGTGTTAAAATTCCGGGATATGGAACTGAAACTTATTACAGTATGTGCCAAGACGAATATGATACTCCCGAAATTATTAAACTTCGATCTCCAAATGGAGCTAATGTTTGGTTAAGTACGGGAGAAGAAGCACTAAACTATTTTAGCATTGAGTCAACGCCTTCAAGTCCCCAAATCCATCTCGAAGTTGGAGTTGATCTATACATTGAAGACACCCAGATGGACCTAAGAATCTCTTCCGAGACTGATGAAATGGTTTCGGGAGGCTTACGTGATTTTAAACAAATGTCATTAAATCTGGAAATAATCGAGAATTTGAGTAATGGGCAATCAGCAATTTGGGAAATGACATCTGCAAAAGGAGCAAAAATGAAATTAGAATTTAAACCAATAAATAATCAATAAACTTTTTAAATTATAAAATTATGAAACAGAAAAGAAATTTTATCGTGTTAGTTTTTGCAGCAATGTTTTTATTTGCAGCATGTGGGGGAAATTCCGAAAATTCATCTTCTGAAGATTCTAAAATTACAAAGCAAGAAGAGAATGCAATTGAAGATTTGAAAGAAGAAAACCAAGCAGTTAATATTACTTTTGAATTCACTTTG
>JAQVGK010000170.1 GCA_028696755.1 Bacteroidales bacterium
TAAAGTGGGAATGGTCAAAGTAATAGCCACTAAAAACCAAATCGTTCCATTGAATTTCGGGATTCTCATACATAAGTTTAATAATGTATTTATGTCTAAGAATTCGAGTATATGTTTTGGGACTAACTCCAATTACCTCCGAAAAATATCTTTGAATAGTTCTGATCGAACATTTATTTTTAGTTAATTCGGTAATAGATACCAATCCGTTATGCTTTACTAATTCATCAACAATGCTATCCAGAAAGTCGAATGTTTTTACATTAGGATTTTTATTTTCCAGTATAAATTTTTCAACAAACGAAAATTTATCTTGGTCATTCTCAATTGTTTTGATGTCATTAATTAGTTTGCTTAGTTTATCTTGACCAAAAAAATCCTTGCCTTTAATTGAGTTTATGTTACCCGAAGGAGGACAGGTTCCAAAAAGATTATAAAATCCATAAGGTTTAAAATTAATAACCATTAGTTTTAGCCCAGGATTTGGAGACAGGATAACATGTTTTTTGTATTGGCCTACAAGCAAAGAATTTATTTCTGAATTTGGAAGTGAGTAAAAATCTTTGTAAGTCCCAATTTGCAGATGCAAGAATGGAAACCCTAATGGAGGCACACTTAACGTGGTGTTTATTTTTCCAGTTCCTACAACTTTAAAATACCAGAAATCCTGAATCTGAGTTTTTAAATAGGAGTCCTTGACAGTAAACACATCCCTCGTAATATGCGTGTCGGAATTAGTACTCAAAGTATCCTCCATAATTACTTATAATTTTTATCGAATCGGTATAAATATTTGAGGCTGCAAAAATTCCAATGCCATCAAAAATATTCGAGAATACTATTACTGGTTCTGCAAATGGGTCACCCGATGCATCTTGATGTTTATTAAATGAGACCATGTATTTGTAAAACTCAGGCGATATAGAGTAAAAGTCAACATAAACCATGTTAGTATCGGAATATAAGCTGTATTGATCGGCATTCAATTTTATAGAATACTGTTTTCCATCAATAAGTTCATCTCCAAAAACAGCAGCATTTCGCTGATAAACGAAAGCATCAATAATCATATCATCAGTATTGAACCAAAGTTTATCAGTAGTTTCTACCCAACGATAACCTCCATAATCGATATGAACAATGGTTGTGTCAGGACCAACGTAAAGGGTGTCGTAAACAATTAAATTTTCATCCCACATTTGGTATTTATATTTGTTTCTCATACTAATCATATAATAGTTTTTTTCTCCAGCTGGGTCATTAAACTTAATGTTAAAAATAATTTTAGTATTTCCATATTCGTCATAAGCTTTGCTGGTGTCGATAGAAACAAATTCAACAATTTCGGGAATAAATGTTGTGCCATACACATTGTCGAAATTGGGATGTGCGACAGTAACTTTATAAGTTTTACCTAGTTTTGGTTTGTAGTCGATATAATAGTTTCCGTGACTTTGATAAACTAATGTTCCGATTAAAACATCATCTTCAAATAGCTTAACATCGGCATCGCCAAGCGGAACAATATCTGCATTGTCCAAAATATGTCTGCTACGTGTAACGTTAACTTTTATGGTTGAATCGGGATTGATTTCAGAATTAACAACAATCCTGATTTTTGCATCTTCGAGATCAATTTCAATTGTCTTTTCACAACCCATTCCTATAAACATAAATCCTGCTACGACGGCAGCAATTGCTACTGCAGATTTGTATTTGCGATTCATAGTAAAATGTATTTTTTCTAGTAAGCTTTTCATAAATTTAAAATTTGAATGCATAACGTACCGAAGGAATTATTGGGAAAAGACTCACCTGTTTTAAAACCCTTTTGTTTCCTTCGTATCCAAAATACAGATAGAATGGGTTTTGACGGCTGTAAGCATTGTAAAGCCCTACACTCCAAGTGCGTTCGCCCCATTTAGTTTTTTTCTTAAAGTTTGCACTTACATCAAGTCGGTGATATGCTGGTGTACGATATGAATTTCTTCCGTTGTAATATTCAATTTCGGGGAAATAGCTATATCCATCCCAATATTCGCCAAACATACCCGCATATCTGGCAACTCCAAGAGTTACTGCATTTCCAGTTCCATAAACCCAAGTCATTCCAAAATCAATATTGTCGTTTAGTTCGTACATAAGAACAAGCGAAGCATCATGTCTTCTATCATATTTATATGGGAATGGTTCGCCAAAATTTATATTCTCGAATTCGCGCCACGACCACGATAATGTATATCCAACCCAACCAGTTAGCTTGCCAAAGTTTTTACGTAATAATACTTCGGCACCATAAGAATAGCCACTTCCTATTTCGAGTTTTGATTCCCAATTTTGAGAGAGCTGGAAGAAACTAGCCCCTTCTTTGTATTCGATGAGATTGTCCATAGTTTTATAATAACCTTCAATGCTCAAGTCCCAGTTGTTATTGATATTATAGGCAAATCCAATAGCAGCTTGTTTTGAGTGCTCAGGTAAAACCGAATCGGTAGAGGGTAACCATAAGTCGGTTGGTAGTCCGATGGTAGCATTAGTTAGAAGGTGAATGTATTGAGACATGTGCGAATACGCAGCCTTTACCGACATTTTATCATTTAAAAGAACTCTTAACGAAACACGAGGTTGAAACGAGTTGTAAAATCTTTCTTGTACATAAAAGCCAGAATAGTGGCCGCCAAAATTTAATTTTACCAAACCAGACACATCCCACGAATCCTCGGCATAGCCATAAAACTCGCTAGCATAAATGTTGTTGTTGCCAAAATCTTGCGAAATGCTTTGACCACCTTCGGTAATTTTATATGTTGAAACACCTGGACTAAAAGTGTGATATAGGTAATTTGTGCCAAATTTAATTGTGTGTTTGGGAACAGGACTATAGTCGAAATCTATTGAACCTCCAACATTTTCGATTCCGGATATGTAATCAAAGCGAAACTCATTTTCTTTATTATCACCTCTAATTTGAATGTATTGCTGGCGAGTATCAAATTCATATTTGCTATAAACTGCTGTGATATTTGCAAATAGCTTATTTGTAAATACGTGATTCCATCTTAACGAACCTGTAATGTTGCCCCAGAAAAGCTCAAAATTCGTTTCTTCTGTATTTGTTGTGTCGTTATAAACATACGACTGTTTTGTTCTAGTGTAAGCTTTGTCTCTGCCTGCATAAAACGAAACATACAAGCGGTCTTTGTCCGAAAATTTGTAATTTACTTTTGCATTTGCATCATAAAAATAGTATCCAGCTCGTAATTTTCCTCCACCACCAGCAGCAGAATTAATAGCCTGAATTATTGGAGCTGCAAGAACATCAATATATGTTCGACGAGCCGAAATTATAAACGAAGATTTATCGTTGATAATTGGTCCTTCGAAAGTAAATTTTGAAGAAACATTACCAATCGAACCTTCGCCATGAAATTCTTTCATATTTCCTTCTTTCATTCGGATGTCAATAACAGAAGAAAGTCGTCCTCCATAGCGAGCAGGAAATCCACCCTTAATTAGTTTTACGCTAGAAATAGCATCGGCATTAAAAACCGAAAAGAACCCAAACAAGTGCGATGCATTATATACAGGAACACCATCAAGTAAAATCAGATTTTGGTCGGGACCACCACCACGCACATACAAACCACTTGTGCCTTCGCTGCCCGATTGAACTCCAGGCATTAATTGTAATGATTTTAAAACATCAGCCTCGCCAAGTAAAACAGGTAAAGCTTTGATTTGGTGAACTGGCATTTCAATCATACTCATTTGAGTACTCTTTACCATCTCATCAGATCGTTTGTCATAAACAACTACTTCGGCTAACTGTATAGTGGGATCAAGTTGTATGTTGAGCTTCATGTCAGAATTGAGCATTAACCGAGTCGTAAAGGCAGCATATCCAACAAAAGAAACAGATAAATCGACAGAATCGGAATTAAGAGTAAGGCTAAAAAAACCATACTCGTTGGTAGTTGTTCCCTGTTTGGTTTTTAAATCATAAACATTAGCGCTGTAAATTTTTTCGCCCGAGCGCAAATCTTCGACGTAGCCGCTGATGGTATATTTTTGCGCAAGAAGAGATCCTGCCATAAATAAAAGGCATACAGAAAAGAACAAGTACTTTAATTTCATAGAATTGCTTTTTCAAAAAGTATAAAACGTAAAAATATGCAAAAAATTATTTGTAATGTATGGATGCGTAAAATTATTTCATGGCTTCGGCAAATTTCTCGCTTAGCCATCCTGGACATCTTGTCGCTCGAAAGTTTTCTGTTTTTACAAAACCAAGTGTGATAACCGCTTTGTTTAGAATGTTTTCGTGACAATCGTACATTGTTTGATGAAAAACGAGTTTTACTTTTGGTATTTCTTCGATTATCGAAATTACGCTAACTTCTTCGTCGAATTTTGCCGATCTTATATAATCGGCAGCAACGCTAATCGCCGGACAAACTACGCCTTTGGCTTCGGACTCAGAGAATGAAAATCCGATTTTTCGCATAAAATCACCTCGCGCAGCTTCATAAACTCTAAGATAATTTGCATAGTACATAACGCCCATAGCATCTGTATCGGCATACAGAACTCTGTATTTCATTTCGTGTGAAATCATTTTACGAATTTTTTAGTTTGATGTAAATTTCCCGGCTAAGCCATGAGTCTGTGGCAGCGTATCGAATTTGTTTTTCGTTTAATTCATCAGCTGCCCAATTACTAAGCTGTTGAGCTTTAGAGATTCTAACTCCAAGCGTGATTGCGGCTAATTTCTTGAGACTCATATCAGTAATTCCATATTGCTTAACCATTTCTTGTAAATCGATAAATCCGGCAGGGGCAAAGTTGTGTAACTTTTTTAAAGATTTAATATCGTCGCGTATAGATACTCCAACTTTGATGTATGCAGGAGATGCTAGAATTCTTATTATCTCTTTTTGTAAGGGTAGTTTATTTAACCGAAAAAGATATGTTTTTGATGCGTTACTCAACTGTAGCAAAGAAACAGGAGTGATGTTGGCTATCCCTTTTTTAAAGCATGGTTTTGTTTCGGTATCAAATCCAAAGACATTATCGAGGAATAATTCGGGTTTAATCTGATTGTAAGTTTCTAAATTGTCAACCACGACAATTTCGCCTTCGTACGAGTACAAAGGTAAAGACTGCATTTCTTCATCGGTTATATTAGCTTTAAAAATCAAAATCTTCTGTAATTTTATATTTTATTTCGTGCAAGTGTTTTATGAGTACCAAAATTCTAATCCCCCAATAATTTTTAAAGTTTTCTCGACAGTAATACAGTGCTGCCAACATTATCTCGTCAGTTCCAGTTCTGTAAGCTCCAATAAAATCACCAGTTTCTTGGTATAGATCTGCGAAAAGTTCCGAAAGTCCAACGTTAAGGTAGTCTGTACTATTAACCACGCCAGCATCTTGAATTTGAACATATATGTCGTCTTCGTCAAGCTTGGCGGCTGCAATTTGTTGTATATAAGTCCAAGTAGATTCTGTAACAAATTTTTCGGTAAAATCGTCGTCAAATTCATTAACCTCGGGAAGTAATACTCCTTTAAGATACAATAACGGTAAAAGTTTTACGGAGGTGTCAATAAAATCTTCTTTCGTCATTTTCGATGCCGACTCTAGAAATGCAAGAAATTCTTTTGCAACTGTCGCAAATTCGATGGATTCCTTGGTATATATCAATTCATGATCGTTCATGTTATTCTTGTTTTTTCTTTTCATCAATCAAAATCCAGAAATATACCATGCTTATTGGTTCGATTGATGGATGCTCAACAACAAAATATGGAGCAACAGCAATCACTCTTTTGTGAAATTTTCCATCGGCAATAAACCATTCTTCAAGAAATCTCAATTTTTTTACTTTGGTGTAATCGAGTGGGATACTAATTTTTTCTGTTTTGTATCTTTTAACTGTAGTATCCATAATTTCAAACTCATAGGTCATTACATCGTCCATGTAAGCTTTTAATTCGGAACTTGGAATTGCATCAAATGTGTCGTAAGTACCAGTCATGTCATAATAGTATGTCTTTAGCTTTCCCGAGACAGCATCTTCGAGCAGAGTTTTGATAAAAGTATCGGCACCAGGTTGTGGTAGGTTTTCCCAAAACCAATCGGGACTGTTTTTTGTTCTATCACCGATAATTTCATTAACAATTGGTACATCATACATAATTTTGTCGGTGACAACCAATTTATCGCCTTGATAATCGTAATCGGCAACTTCAACAGTATTATTCGAATCGTCTTTGTTTTCCTTAGCTTCTTTGTTCTTACAACTGTATGTTGCAAAAAAAGTAATTGCTAATAATGAAACAAAAAATATGTGACTTGTTCTCATAGTTAAAATTTTCTCAAAATTAGTAAAAGAGGATAAAAATCAAAAACAAAATTGTAAAAAAACAGAAAAGCCTCTAAATTTGAGAATCACAATACTTTACCAACTTTTAGAATATGAGCTATAATAGTTGTTAGGTGAAGTGGATAAATAAAAGGCAATTCCCCAAAATCAAAAAAAATCCAGCAATAATGCAAGTGCAATCCTAAAGATAACGCAGTCTTTTCGATTTCTACAGCAAAATAAATTAAATGGTAACACACAGGATAGAAGATGGTTTGTCATAACGATATTAATACTCTTAATTCTCGTAATGTTTGACTGGTGTGGAAATATTATCTAAGATAAGTAATGCTTTTTGTAATTTTGCTGTATATTTGTGAAAAAAGTTTATGCCAAAGATTTTTGAATATTTCGTATTGAAGAATACAGTAAAATGTAAAAAGATCAGTAAAAAATTGTAATAATGAACCCAGTAATCGAAATAGTATCAGCAAAACACATTAAACATTATTGTATCGAGTTAACTTTCAGCGACAAAAAGAAGGTTATTGTTGACTTTGAAGCGTTCTTAAACAAATGCTCGCATCCTCAGCATAATAAATATAAAGAGCTTCGTAATTTTAAGCAGTTTAAAATTGAAAATGGAAATATAGTTTGGGGCAAAAATTGGGATATGATCTTTCCATTAGAGGAGCTTTATAAAGGGAAAATTAAACTTTAAAAAAGCCTAACTCTGGAGCTTTTTTTTTAATTCTAGTTCTGTATATAACGATCTTGGACTTAATTTTTTATTTGTGCATTAATTTGAAGATAAATTTGTTGTGCAAACATTTTTTTTGAGGATGTTTTAAATCAGTTGGTATAGTTTAAAATGTGTGTCTATAAAATGACTAGTACCTGCATTTGTCAAATAATCAGCTTTTGCTTACCTCATTTTGGTAAACA
>JAQVGK010000171.1 GCA_028696755.1 Bacteroidales bacterium
TGATTACTGGAAGATCGCAAGGAGCAGCAACAGTTACTGTAACAGTTTCAGTATCTGAACCACATTCGTTTTTAGCAGTAACTACAATTGTATGCTTACCAGCCGATAGTTTGAATTTTCCACTCAAAACCATAGTGCTAGGAACAAACTGGAAGCTATTGTCAGCGACTCCGTCAACGGTTACAGTAATATCGGATTTGTTCTTAACATTTGTAATTGTACCAGTCATTTCGTGAGTAAACTGCTGATGAGTAATCTCACTCATTTTAAAGTTGATTACTGGAGGGTCGCAAGGAGCAGCAACATTTACGGTAACAGTTTCGGTATCCGATCCACATTCGTTTTTGGCAGTAACTACAATTGTATGCTTGCCAGCCGATAATTTAAATTTGCCACTTAACACCATTGTGCTAGGAACAAATTGGAAGCTGTTATCTGCAACTCCGTCAACTGTTACGGTAATATCTGATTTGTTCTTAACGTTTGTAATTGTTCCAGTCATTTCGTGAGTAAACTGCTGATGAGTAATCTCACTCATTTTAAAGTTGATTACTGGAGGATTACATGGAGCAGCAACAGTTACAGTAACAGTTTCGGTATCTGATCCACATTCGTTTTTAGCAGTAACTACAATTGTGTGCTTACCAGCAGATAGTTTGAATTTTCCACTCAAAACCATAGTGCTAGGAACAAACTGGAAGCTATTGTCAACAACTCCATCAACAGTTACGGTAATATCTGATTTGTTCTTAACATTTGTAATAGTACCTGTCATCTCGTGAGTAAACTGTTGATGAGTAATCTCGCTCATTTTGAAGTTGATTACAGGAGGGTCGCAAGGAGCAGCAACATTTACGGTAACAGTTTCGGTATCCGATCCACATTCGTTTTTAGCAGTAACAACAATTGTGTGTTTACCAGACGATAGTTTGAATTTGCCACTCAATACCATTGTGCTAGGAACAAACTGGAAGCTATTGTCAACAACTCCATCAACAGTTACGGTAATATCTGATTTATTCTTAACATTTGTAATTGTACCTGTCATCTCGTGAGTAAACTGCTGATGAGTAATCTCGCTCATTTTAAAGTTGATTACTGGAAGATCGCAAGGAGCAGCAACAGTTACTGTAACAGTTTCAGTATCTGAACCACATTCGTTTTTAGCAGTAACTACAATTGTATGCTTACCAGCCGATAGTTTGAATTTTCCACTCAACACCATTGTGCTAGGAACAAACTGGAAGCTATTGTCAGCGACTCCGTCAACAGTTACGGTAATATCTGATTTGTTCTTAACGTTTGTAATTGTTCCTGTCATCTCGTGAGCAAACTGCTGATGAGTAATCTCGCTCATTTTGAAGTTGATTACAGGAGGGTCGCAAGGAGCAGCAACGGTAACTACAATAGACTCGGTATCTTCGCCACATGAATTTTTTGCTTTTACAGTAATGGTATGTTTGCCAGCCAACAATTTGAATTTTCCACTCAACACCATTGTACTAGGATCAAACTGGAAGCTATTATCAGCGACTCCGTCAACAGTTACTATGATGTCTGATTTGTTATTTACATTTGTTACCGAACCAGTCATTTGGTGAGAGAACTGGCGATTATCAATTTCAGTAATTTGGAAGGTTACAACTGGCAGATTACAAGGAGCCGCAATTTCAACAGTTTCGGTTCTAGAAGCCTCGCCACAATCGTTCTTGGCAATAATTACTATAGTGTGAGAACCTGGGCCAAATTTGTAGTTAGCGCTTAGTTGTCCGTCTGCAGGGTTAAACCTAAATGTTCTGTCAATTTCGCCATCTACAGTTACGGTTACTCCGAAAGTATTGCTCACGTTAGTAATTCTACCAGCAAGGATGTGAGTATAACTTGCATTATTCGAGGGAGTTACTGTTAGTTTAATGACAGGCGGATCACAAGGTTCAGCAACTACCACCTGAATAGTTTGAGAATCCTGACCGCACTCATTCTTGGCGGTAATGACTATATTATGATTACCAGGATTGAATTTGTAAGAAGAAGTAATCTGTCCGCTACTTGGTACGAATCTAAAGTTTTTATCAGCAATTCCATCGACTGTAACTGTAATTTGATCTGCATTATTTATGTTTTTAATTGTTCCCGAAAGTTGATGTGTAAACGAACTGCTACTACTCTCGTTAACATTTACAGTAATTTCAGGAGAAACACAAGGGGTAGCAACGCTAATTTTCACACTTTGAGCATCCTGTCCGCATGAATTTTTTGCAGTTACAGAGATTACATGAGTACCTCCAGCAAGATTGTACATTGAGCTAAGCTGCCCGTTTGAAGCAACATACCTAAAATCTGTATCACTTTTGCCATCAACCATTACAGTAATCCCAGCCGCATCATCAACTCCGGTAACAGTAGCTTTTAATTCATGTGTATTGCCATTGTATGTTGTTTCGCTTACGGTAAGATCAACTGTTGGTGCTTTACATGGAGTACCAACAGTAACCTGAACAGTTTGAGTATCTTGTCCACACTCGGTTGTTGCACTTACAGAGATAGTATGGGTGCCTGCGTTAAATTTGTACATTGCAGTAATTTCGTTGCTTGCAGCTACAAACCTAAAATTATCGTTTCTAACACCATCAACGGTTACAACAATGTCAGATGCATTTTCGACATTTGCAACAGTACCTTTTAGTTGATGAGTATTCCCATTGTAATTATTTGGAGCAACAGATAAGCTTACAATTGGAGCATCGCATGGAGAACCTACGGTTACTTGGAAGGATTCCGAATCTTGTCCACATTCGTTTCTTGCATTAATTACTATATAATGAGATCCGCGATACAAATCATGAATCGATACAAATTTGCCAGAACGAGGGTCGAAAGTAAAGTTTCTAAAATTCATCCCATCCACTTCAACGTTTATCTGTTCTGCCGAAGCAATATTTAAAATTTGGCCTTCAATTCTGTATGAATCACCGTCAACAACAGGTTCGTAAATTGTAAGGCGAACTGCAGGAGGTACACAAGGCTCTTCAACAATAACTTGTACTGTTTGAGTGTCGGATCCGCAACGTGTGCTTGCTGTTACCTTAATAATATGTGAGCCAGGAGCAAGGTTGTAATTTGAACTGATGTTACTTGCTCCAGGTATATAATTGAAATTATAGTCGGGCTGGCCATCAACGGTAATTGTGATGTTTGAAGAATTGTCTACATTGTAAACAGTACCGTTTAGTTGATGGGTGTAATATCCTGTGCTGGATGGTACAACCGAGAAGTTTACAACAGGTTTTTGGCAAGGAACATTATTGTTACTGTTTCCTCCTCCAATATCCCATCTTAAACTAAGGGCGGTATAATTATTTCTGTCGATTCTGCTTCCTGGAACATTGCGACCGTCGATATCGGCACCCGAACCTGTATTGTATTCGTAAATGAAATAATTCATTTTGTGCTCAATTCCCATCGAAAAATGCGGTGTGAACTGGTATCCTAGATAAAAACCAAGGGTAGGTGAAAAACAAGCATGATTTATTCCACCAGTTTCAAACTGCTTGTCGGATAGCTCAGTTAAGTCTTCATAAATTGTTATTCTGGAATCATCTCCAGCCGCATTAATTGTACTAAAATCATAAGCAACACCATTATCGCTAAGGTCGAAAGCAGTCTTATTGTGTGTTACTCCACCACCACCAAAACCAGCAATGATGATTCCAGTGTTTTCTCTTAATCTGTTAAGATAAAGTTCAAACTCCAAATCATAATTAAAATGGGTGTACTGAACATTACTGTATGTGCTATCGGAATTCATTCTGTCGTCGAAAGCCATGTTGCGGCCACCTAAAAAGCGCAATCTCCAGTCCATTCCGAAAAATGCTCCTGGCTTTGCGTACAACGAATGTCCTACGAAAAAGGTTCCGGCACCTCCCGAGAAGTTTCGCATATCACTTTTCTGATACGATGCACCAAAGCCGAGCCCGATGTCGTATCCATTGTGCGCTACATAACCGCGATTCTGTGCAGATAATCCATTAGCTCCCAGAATCAAAGCGATTATTATTATCAGAGAGTAAAAATTTCGTTTCATATTGTTAAGGTTTTGGGTTACTATTTCTTTTGGTTTAGTGTCTCAAATTTCAGTTCCAAAATTACAATTATTTTTTTATCCTGAAAGTTTAAGTTTTCTCCGACAAACCAAATCCTATACCAAAATTGTTTTTCACTAAATGGTTTTGACCGTTGCCTAAATTAAAAGCCTTGCTATGTAACGGGTGTGGAAGGTGAAATTTAGTTTGAAAATACAAATAACAATATGAACTGCAGTGTTGTGATTTAATAATAAAGCTCCAAATTACAAAAAACCAATTCCAATGAGAACTGCATTATCAGTTTTGAATTTAGATATTGTAATTCAATGTCGTTTAGTTAAGCATTTTTTGTATATGTCCTCTGGACAAAAAGGAACTTTTGATTTAGCTTTTTACTGACGTTTATGTTACTTCGGCGGGCTCAGCACACCGCCTCTGGACAAAAACGATTTTTGTCAAAGGAATAACTAGCCCGTTAGGGCTTCAACGTCAGTAAAACTAAATAAACCACTAAAATTACTCCTTTGTCCAGCGGACATTAACATTTTATTGATGGATGGTTTTTAACAATAAATCTATTATTGAAAGCCTTAACTAAACGACATTGTATTGTAATTTGTAATTTGTGATTTGGAATTTGCTATTTGCTTCATCTCTTGTATCTTTGTACCATGAAAATCATATTCGACCAGATACTAATTCTTTCGCTGATTACCGTAATCGGAATAATTGCCTTTAAATTAAAAGCTATCACGCGCGAGAATAGTGCTGGCCTTGTTAAGGTAATTCTCAAAATCACCCTACCGCTTTTAATTTTCACAACATTTGCCAAAACAAAACTTAGCGATGAGATAATATCGAACTTCCCGATAGTTTTTACATCTGCTATGATTAGCGTAGGAGTTCTCTTTGTCTTAAGCAGCATAAGTAGTAGGATTTTAAAGCTCGACCGCGAAAACCGGGCTTTACACAATGCTCACTCGATGTTTGGAAATGTTGTATTTCTAGGATTTCCTTTGCTTGATGCATTATTTCCAGGGGGCGAAGGATTAATTTATGCAACAATCTTCCAGCTTGGACACGATACCTTAATGTGGACATGGGGAGTTTTTATTCTGAGCCGTGGAGCATCTAAACAAGCGGGGCATAATTGGAAGCACATTATTAATCCTGCAACTATTGCATTTGTTGTAGGACTAATTTTTATGATTTTTAAAATAAAACTGCCCGAAATTGTAATCAAACCGCTTTCTGGATTAGGCCATACAACCATATATTTGTCGATGATTTATGTGGGTGCCGTGCTGGCTCAGGTAAAATTAAAACCACTAATTCAAAATCTGCGTTCATACATTCTTAGTTTCAATAAACTGATTCTAGCCCCGTTATTATTGCTTTTTATTCTGATAGGAATTAAAAAAGCAGGCATCAACATCTCCGAAAAAGCTTTAATCTGTGCCGTTCTACAAGCAGCAATGCCTTGTATGATAATAGTTTCGATTCTAGCCGAAGAACTTGGATTAAATGCCAAACAAGCAGTCGAAAACATTCTCGTTAGCTCAGTTTTATCACTTATCACATTACCAGCAATTTATTGGCTGGCGATGTTTCTAATTTGAAAGGGTTGGTGGAATAAAATAGTTTTTATCTTCCAAGAGAGCCTAAAGAAATCACATTTATTCCATCGGGACGGCGATAACTCATGCCTGTTCCAGTAATAATGTTTAATGATTTCGGCAAATCCATTTTTGTAGAATCAATTCTTGATACAAATTTTTTTAAGTTTTCGGCAGCCTCTTCAATATAACCTACTCCGAGTTTTATTTCAAACGCTGCATAATCACCATTTCGTCGCTGAACAATTGCATCAACCTCTAAACCGTAGGAGTCGCTGTAATGAAAAACTTTTGCATCATTTGCTTTAGCATATACATTTAATTCATGTGTTGCTAAAGACTCAAATAAAAATCCTGTAAATTTTAAATCTCTTAGCAAGGATTCTCTATTTAAACCTAATGCAGCTATGGCAAGAGATACATCACAAAAATGTCTTTTAGGTGATTTTCTCAACGATGCTGAAGACCTGATATGTGGATTAAATGCCGGTTGCTCGTATAAAATCATTAAGCGAGATAATGCATCTAAATAATCCGAAATCGTATTGCGCGACAAATCATTTTTATCCGAAATTCTTACATCTTGCTCTAATGTCTTATTATCAACCAATGTTGCAACATTTCTAGCAATTGACCGTAATAAACTTTGAACTTTTATAGGATCACGTTTTACCCCATTAACTCTATTTATATCAACTTCACAAAGCAAATCGATATATCCTTGATTCATTTTAAGTGCGTTAGTGGTGCTTTGATTAAGAAGAGTTGGCCATCCTCCAATAAGTAATGTGTCGATGATAAAGTCAAGACTAACTCCTTGAAAATAAAAATCATTTTCTGTGCCTTGAAGCAAATCAAAAAGCCTTACTCCACCATTTGAATGGCCCAATTCCTGCCAACTTAGGGTGTCCATTTGAACTACTGTAAATCGCCCTGCTCCACTATGTAGTTTAACTTCTTCAGTCGGATTTGAAGAACCTGTTAAGATAAACTGTCCCTTTAATTTACGATCATCAACCTCGTGCCGAATATAGTTCCAAATTTCAGGTTGCTCTTGCCATTCATCTATTAATCTGGGAGTTTCTCCAATTAATAGAAGTTGAGGATTTGTTGCCATTATTGTTGGCACTTGCGGGTCTCTGTCAATTTCTAAAATGCTGTTCGCATATTGTTTTGCTGTTTGAGTTTTTCCGCAGGACTTCGGCCCCTTTATAAGCACAGCTCCAGAAACCGATATTTTATCAACCAAATCGTCTTCTATTATTCTTTTTAGGTAGCTCATAAATAGTATATGTTTCCATTGCAAAAATACTAAATTATTTTCATTGTGCAAATTTTAACATTTTCATTGTGCATATTTTAGGTTTTTCATTGTGCATATTTTAGGTTTTTCATTGTGCATATTTTAGGATCTTCCCAGTTTGTAATTCAATGTCGTTTAGTTAAGAAATTTCTGGTTTATGTCCGCTGGACAAAAACGCGAATGCGATTGCTGCACGTCATTGTATATTGTAAATCGGAATTAAAATCCGCTTCTTAGCCCGTTAGGGCTTCAACGTCAGTAAAAATCAATCAACAGCTAG
>JAQVGK010000172.1 GCA_028696755.1 Bacteroidales bacterium
TACAACAAAATATTGTCAAAATAAGTTAGAGTTTTTACAGAATTTTAGTGAATATTTGAAATATTAGGATGAAATTCCATAAAAAAAATTACCTGTCTTAACATTTTTTGTAATTTGCGGATTTAACGTTACATTAATAATTAATATACATTGGTTTTAATTTACTAATTATGAAAAAAGCTGGGTTTTTATTTATTGCATTTATTTTGGTGGTTTTTGTTACTTTGTTTTCATCTTGTGAAGAAGAAGCGGCGCCAACGCAAACAACAATTACTTATCCAGCATCAGGAGGATTTGGAACAAATATTCTAGCTCTTCCCGATTCAACAATTGTCTCAACTGATACAAGTTACAGCTTTCTGGCAAGTCTTGAAGCCGATGCTACTCTTAAAATCAAAATTACAAACTTGTCCGAAACTGATTCAGTAGGGCATGTCGCTTTGTGGTTTTATGGCGGAACAACATATAAAAATTGGACTATTTCCGATTATGCTTCCAGTCGCCAGACATTTACAGCAAAACCTGCAGAAAGCAATAATCTTAGTTTGTCGTTCCAATCATATTATTTAGGAGGTTGCTGTCGCATCGACTTTTACGAAAATTCTGAGAGCGTGACTAAAACAAAGTATATTTTGTGGGAATAATGTAGGCAATAGACAATGAACGGTTTATGTGTTAGGAAATTATCCTAGGGCTTCCTTCAATTCACCCGCAATCTCCCACAACCTATCAAGCTGCTCAAAATCAAAAATCCACTGGTTAAGAATATAAATTCCAGCGATAGATTTGGACTGTAGTTCGGGAACAAAATCGGGTGAAATATCGTTTATGCCGACTTTTAAAAGCTGATTTATTTTGAATATTTCGGGTAAAAGAGCTGCTGTTTTTGCAAATTCGGATTTAATAATATCGAATGCGTCGGATTTATTCTCGACCACAACTTTACTACTTGTTTCGTGATCACCAAATATACTCGGTTTGCCAGAATTTCGTCCAGCCAAGCGATCGAGAAAATCCTTATTGCGAACAGTAATTTTTACATCGCTGCTGTAATTACAATTAAAAAATATGCCAGCATACTGCGAAAATTCCGTTAACCCTTGCGAATCGGCAAACATTGCCATTTCCAAATCTGGAAATTTTTGGTTGCGAATTATTACTTTTCTTTTATGATATGCTATCGGTTGCTGGGCCGATCTTGGGTAATCGCTTTCTGTAAGCGAATATTCCAAACCCCGGGTATCAGCATAATGCTGTATCAGATCTGTTCCGGTAAGATTTGTGCTCATGTTATTAATTTTGACAAATCTAGGGAAATTGTTGACATTATTTGAATAGTCTGTTGAAAACTTTTATTTATCTTTGTTCCTAAACTGTCTTTGTGAAAATTATATTATAAAGGAAATAGCTTGGCATCATCTGTTATGTTAATTATTTTTTAGTTTATCAAGTTTAACAAAAAAATCTATGAAAATTAAAAGACTAATTTATCTTTTTTTATTATGCATTGTGCTTGTTAGTTGCCATGCCACAAAGAAAAATACTCACCATAGCAGTAACGAAGATCTAAAAAAAGAAAGGACGGCAGATAACTAAAGACGCAAATATTTGATGTTTAGTCGTCTTTTCTTTCAGCACGGCTTTTTCTCTGACTTTTGTTGCATTATATTCCTTACTGTGTTCTCAGTGTATCTTTAGGTTTCTGATCCACCTGGAGGGGGCAAGCTGTGAGTGTCAGGAGGCCGACATCTGGAATTGTTTTTTATGATAAAATTTCTTCATTTATTTTTAACTAATTTAGAAGAAAACTGTTTGTAGTTTATTTAGATTAAGTTAATTTTGTGCTTATGGTAGCAGTGCAAAATATTGAGTTGAAAAAGGAATACACAGTAACAAAAATTACTGGTAGATGGGGTATGCGCAGACGCATTCAAAGGCTTGGTATCGAAGCAGGGAAAAAGATAATTTTCCACTCTCATTCACGCTCTGGTCTATATACTTTTAGCTTTAGCGATTCTAAGAAAAAGCGGAAATTGCCTGGAGCAAATCTTAATTTTATTAAGCTTACAGCATCAAACGATCCTTCGCTTTCTCAATAATGGCGGTTGATAAATCAGAAATCTATGTGGATATTTTCCGCAGCGATATTACTCCTTGCATAAATTTGTTTGAGGGGCAGGAAGTTTATAAATATAATGAATACAAGTTTGTCGTAAATCATCTTCCGCCAGTAGCAACAATTCAGGGCGATGATTATCATCGTAAAAAACTGAGAAATAAGGTTCTTACAGATTTTCCAGATATTTTTCTTGGTGTTGTTGATTTTGAGAATCTCGAATCGGACCTAAGTTTGGTATCCCAGTTTATAGATATGGATGCCAAGATTGTTGTTGCGCTGCGTAACTATAAACCCGAAGATGGAAGCGATAAGACCGATTTTGAACTTTTAAGCCGTTTGCTTGGAATTCCGGTAATTAGCTATGCTGATCTTGAGGACGATGCTCATAACCCTGATCGTCAGAAGATTTTTGAAACAATAATTAAGACACATCAAGATACTGAGCCATTTGTACGTCACGTTCATGTAAACTTCGGCCGCCAGATAGAACATTCTATTGCTGTTCTTAAAAAGTATCTTAAGAGCATCTCAAAAAAAGACTATATTGCCTCGCCACGTTTTCTAGCCATTGGATTACTCGAAAAAGACCCTCTTGTTCTTAAATTGTTCGAGGATACACCGCATTATCAAACCGTTAAGCACAAAGCAAAACTCCAGATCGACAAACTGGAAAAGTTATATGGTGATCATATTTTTACAATAATTAAGAATGCCCGTAAAGCATATATAAACGGTGCTATCACCGAAATCGCTGGCAAAGCACAAATAGAAAGCAAATCGAAAAAACTCGACAAAGTTTTAACTCATCGTATTTGGGGAATTCCAATTTTCGTTGCTTTTATGGCTCTTACATTTTATTCAACCTTCGAATTGGGCAAATATCCAATGGGATGGCTCGAGACGGGAGTGGAATGGCTTACAAATATGCTCGAAACCCAACTGAAACCAGGGTTTTGGAAAGATCTTTTAATAAACGGTGCCATAGATGGAGTAGGAGGAGTTCTAGTTTTTCTTCCAAATATTTTCATTTTGTTCTTCTTTATCGGTTTTCTCGAAAATACTGGTTATATGTCGCGTGCAGCTTTTCTCATGGACAAATATATGCACAAAATTGGTCTGCATGGAAAGTCTTTTATCCCGATGATAATGGGATTTGGTTGCACTGTTCCGGCAATTATGAGTACCCGTATTCTCGAGAATAAACGCGACCGAATTCTTACCATGATGATTGTGCCATTTATGTCGTGTTCGGCAAGGCTTCCAGTGTATATTTTGATGATTTCAGCTTTCTTCCCTGAGCATCCAGTTTTGATGTTGTTCGGAATTTACATGTTTGGGATATTGCTGGCACTTATTATTTCGAGATTCTTCAGTAAAACAATTTTAAAGCAGAAAGAAGCTCCGTACATTATGGAGTTGATGCCATATCGTAAGCCTACTGCAAAACTATTGTTCTCCTATACATGGGACAGAGGTAAGGAATATCTTAAAAAAATTGGTGGAGTTATTCTTATAGGCTCGGTAGTGATATGGTTGCTTGGATATTTCCCAAGAAATATTGAGTATTCTAAAGATTACGACAAGCTGATTGCTGTTTCCACAAATAAAGTTGAGATTACTGAGCTTCAGCTTGCAAAACAAAGCGAAGAACACGAAAATTCTTATATCGGCAAAATTGGTCATTTTATTGAGCCTGCTATGAAACCGTTGGGCTTCGACTGGAAGATGAGCGTTAGCATTTTAGCAGGAATTGCTGGAAAAGAAATAACTGTTAGCACAATGGGTGTACTTTATCAGGCAACTGAGCATGGTGAAGGTGCATCTTTGCAAAATAAGCTTAAAGCAGAAACATACAGCTCAGGCGATAAAGCTGGTGAAAAAGTATTTAATAGGGTAGTGGCCTTGTCGTTTATAATGTTTGTTCTGATTTATTTCCCATGCATTGCTGTTATTTCTGCAATTTGGAAGGAGTCCAAACGAATAAAGTGGGCAATTTTCTCGGCTGTTTATACCACGGGAATTGCATGGCTGGTGTCGTTTGCGGTGTTCCAGATTGGTAGGTTGATTGGGTAAAGGTCGTAACCTCTAAATCACAAATCACAAAAAACAAATCACAAATCACAAATTGCAAAAAACAAATCACAAATATCAACTTTGCAGTAAGCATTGTAATTTGTAATTTGTTATTTGGAGCTTATTGTCAAATCACAAATCACAAATCAAGCGTTAGCGATTAGATTTTGAACTTCGAACTGGGTATCCCAATCCTCATTCCTCTAATTTCAACGTCCATCAACAATATTAAATGAGGTAAAAGAATATTCACTAATTTTGTTGCATAAAAACAAATAATTAAAAATAATATGAAAAAGCTCGGATTGGTTTTAATTGGAATAATTCTTTCAATTTCGACATTTGCACAAAACAATGAATCGGTTTACTTTAGTGGAACCATCAACGCAGATCCTGACTTTATAGACATAATTCTTGAAGTGAGAACTGAATCGGCTCAAACTCAGGCTTATCTTTACATTCCCGACCAGTTTGTTTATGCGATGAAAGCAGCTGATGTTTTTTATAATGGCGATAGCTTGAGAGTAAGCTTTAAAAAGATGTCGGCGGTTTATTCTGGCGTACGAAACGCTGAAACTAAAGCAATAGATGGAAAATGGAAGCAAGGGAATCCTGAATTTGAAACTATTCTGAAAGAGGTGGATAATTCAGAAGTTGAATTTTTACAGCGTCCACAAACACCAGAGTTGCCATTGCCATACATCGAAAAGGAAATTTGTGTAGAAAATGTAAAAGGGAAAAGTACTTTGTGCGGAACTCTCACAATTCCAGATACAGTGGGTACATATCCTCTTGTAGTCATGGTCACTGGTTCGGGAGCACAAGACAGAAACGAGGAAATTGCTGGTCATAAACCTTTTTTAATTATTGCCGACTATCTAACTCGAAACGGAATAGCGGTTTTCAGGTACGATGATCGTGGAGTTGCTAAGTCGAAAGGTGATGTTGTAAACTCAACAACCTACGATTTTATGACCGACGCTGCTGCTGTGATTTTACATTTTGAAAATTATCCAAATATTGATAATAGCATGATTGGTGTTGCTGGTCATATCGAAGGAGGAATTATAGCGATGATGCTAGCAGCAAAATATTCTAAAAATGTTGATTTTATAATTAGTCTTGCAGGTCCTGGTGTACCAATGCGTGAGTTACTTCTTAAGCAAATGGATGATATTAGCAGGGCTGAGAACATCTCGGAAGAACACTTGCAGATTTTGTTCAAAATGCAATCTGAATTACTCGAATTAGCTACAAAAAAAATGGAATTGCCCGAACTGCGTAAAGAAATAAAAGCTGTTTATGACAAATATGGAGCTAACTTTACAGAAGAGGAGCGAAACGAGTACCGAATGAATGAAAGTGGTTTAAATATGGCTGTTTTACAGTTTTCTCAACCATGGATAAGATATTTTTTGACTATCGATCCGGCAGTTTACCTCAAGAAAATTAAATGCCCAGTACTCGCATTAAACGGAACAAAAGATATTCAAGTAAGCAGCAAAGAAAATCTTGCAGCAATTGAGAAATATCTTTCAGAGGGCAAGTGCAAAAACATTAAAATTGTTGAACTCGAAGGCTTAAACCACATTTTCCAGAAGTCCGAAACAGGTCAAGTACAAGACTATTACAAAATACAAGAAACAATTTCACCAGACGTATTACCGTTATTAGTTGATTTTATTAATTCGTTGAGAAAATAAATTTTCTATACAACTAAGCTAAGAAAAACAGTTTACTAGGCTAATGAAGTTTGAATTACTAATAATTTTAACGAGCTATTATCAGACAAATTATGCTTTGAATATAGTACGAAGCGACGCGGGAGGGCCTCGAAGAACCGCCGGGTGGCCACTGAGCGACGCCGAAGTGCCAGCTCCGGCCTTGTGAAATCTGAAATGATTAGAACTGTTGCAATGAGGTTTATCCCGCCTTGCTTACAGTTCTATCATTTCAGATGAGCGGGGGGAACGGCGAAGCCCTCACGAGCAAAGCGAGTAACGATCGGTTCTTCTTGATTTTTTTGTAACTTTTTTTATCAAGAAAAAAAGTTTAGATAAATTTAGCTCTCATAATATTATTAAGAAAACATGGGTATTATGAAATTTATATTGTTCAGAGAAAATAAATTCACAAGACAACAATAAAAACAAAATAAGCTCCGTTATAATGAAAACTAAAATTTACGGATGCCTATGACAGACAACTACACTTATTTTTACATTTTAAACTCAACATCACCTGAAAAGACCGAAGAGATTTTAATAGATTTTAAGGCACTCGACGAATTTGACAGGCTTTTGCAAGAGTTACCAGAATTCTCACCAGAGGATTCAGTTTTAGAAAAAATTTACAAGTTTATTTAATGTTAAGCTTAGTGTGTCGGGAGGTTGCTGAAAAGTAGCCTCTCTTTTTTACATCTCGTGCCTTCCTTCTTTAACACCTAGTTCTTTACTAAGAATCTTCTTTGATTTGCCATCAACGAGAATAATCAGATAATCGTGTTCTTTAATTACTATATCCGCTTCGGGATTTTTATACAGTTTGTAATGTCCGTCAATCTTACGGCTTAGTCCCATTAACACAGAGTTGTACTCTTTCTTTAAAATAATGAAAGCATCGAAATATGTTTTGTTAATCAGCGGACTAGAATGGCTCATTTTAAACTCTACCAGATCGTGATCATCTTCGTCAACTGCCGACGACATAATATCTTCTGTATAAAATGCTACATCAGGTTCGAAATTGTAACTGGCAACAAGTTTAGAAGCAACTTCGGTATTTGAAATCGAGAATGTAACACCTGCCGACTGAAAAGTGTCTTTTAACTCGCTGTTATTCAATGAAACAATGTAATTCAAATCTGGGAAAACACGTTTTACATTTAATAATCTAACCAATGTTTCAGAGTCATCCTTAAAGTTAATGAAGACACTCGCCGACTTTTTTAAGTTAAGTAATTCGTAATTGTCGATGTTGGAATAATCTGAGAAAAGAACAAAAACATTTTTGTCTCCAAACTTATTATAAATCAAATCAATATCATTTTTATTA
>JAQVGK010000173.1 GCA_028696755.1 Bacteroidales bacterium
TAATGAGCAATTTGGGTACGAAAAATTCTTTTTCCCCGAAGAGATTTTTCATTATGCTTATGCCGACTGCGAGGACAGATCTGTATTTTATTCATACCTTATTAATGAATATCTTCGTCTTCCAGTTGCTGGATTGAATTACCCTGGCCATATTGCCACCGCAGTTAGGTTTACCGAAAATATTCCGGGCTCTTATTACTTGATCGATAACGAACGATACGTAATTTGTGATCCTACTTATATTAATGCTCCAGTTGGTGCCTGTATGCCCGATTATGCAAAATCAGAAGTAACCATTGTGAGATTAAAAAACACACAGGTTAGCAACTCTACTGGAAGTATAATTTGGTCAGCATTAGCTTCTAAGGGTTTTGTGCGAACCAACTACGAAAACGACATGGTTAAATTCGACGAAAATAGCTGGTTTGTTACCGGAATAATGGATTCAATATCAGATACTGGTGGTAAAAAAGTTAGTATTAATCCCAATGGTGAAACAATCTTTTTTGCTAAAGTTGACAATAGAGGAAATATATTATCAATTAAAACCATTACAGGAGACGGATTATTAATGCCAGTAGGTATTGCTTTTACTCAATATGGAATTTATGTTTCGGGATATTATAGCGTGAGTGTTAAAGCTGAGAACACAGAATTAAAAGCTGCTTATGAGAGAGAATTATTTATGGCGTGTTACGATTTTGACAATAATCTGCAATGGTTACGAGCCAGTGGAATTGTGAACGAACTCGAGACTTCAAATATGTTTTTTGCTGTTAACCTAGATAAAAAAGGAAATTTTACTGGAAAAGAAGCTATCAGTGAACAAAGTTACGAAGCGCAAAACACAATTGATGTTTCAAATCCAGATAATATCACGGTATATGTAAAACTCGATGGAGCAATGCCACAACTTAAAGACGCTGAGGTTTATTCAAATCCAAGTTCTTTCGAGTTTGCAACTACTCTACAAAAGCTAATTTCCGATCTTAATTCCAAAAGCTATAAGAAAAACTCGGCTGGATTAATAGCATTCTTCAAAATTCTGCAGAATGGCAATATTGCTGTCACAGGTAAAGAAATCGCGGCAGCAGCAATTACGATTAACACTAGCTTTAAAACTATTGCACCAAAATTATATGCTGGGCTAAAAGAAATTTCCGAAATAAGTAGTAAAAATGGTATTGTAACTTTAAAGCTTAATAATTCGGAAAACTTTGGTGTTGCTAATTTAAAGTTTGAAAATGTTTGCCAGTTCAGAATTATGAATTATAAAAGTGGAAATCTTGATATTGTAGTATTGTCGGGGGTATCTTATAAACCATATTTTAAAGAATATCCAGTTAATTATTTCAGACTTTACAAAACAAATGATGATGTTTTAATTGATTATGATAGCGATAACGACCAAAAACTGATTAATATTGGTAAAGATTTATTAAAATGATTATTTTTGAACAATTTTAAACTTAGGGCTTATGAAAAAGATTTTTACTGTTTCGATGATAATGTTGAGCTTACTCATTGTACTTGGAGGCTGCGCAACAAAAAGATATACCAAGAAGGGACTCAAACTCGAGGCAATGGGTCAGTATTCCGAAGCTGCCGATATGTTTTATCAGGCAGTGGTAATTAAAAATACAAACCTCGAAGCAATGGCTGGTTTAAAGCGTTGCGCCCAAATGACATTAAGCAAAAAACTTTCTGAGTTTAATCAAGCATATAATAATGAAAAAAACAAGGAAGCTGTTTATTACTATCAGGAGGCAAAGGCCTACTACGACAAGATGATGGCTATTGGCTGCGAATTAAACTTTCCGTCTTTTTATGAAGAGTATTACAACGAGGCAAAGGATACCTATCTTGAAGATAAATATTATGAGGCATCTAAACTTCTTGATGAGGAAAGATTTGCAGAGTCTGAAACAATTTTACGCGAAATTGTAAAAATACAACCTAATTATAAGGATGTTAAAGATAAACTTATTGTGGCTGTAAATGAACCAAAATACCGCGAAGGTCTTAGGTTAATGGAGGCTGGACTTTATCGTAAATCTTATTATATTTTCGACGGAATAATTCAGGCTGCAGGTGCATATAAAAGTTCCTATGATCTGAAGAGCGAATGTCTTAACAAAGGAACAATGACAATAAGCGTTGAACCAGTAAAAAATTATAGTAGTACAACTGGTATAGAGGGATTGCTGCAAAGCAAAGTTATTGCAGGAATTCAGGCTGCCAATAATCCTTTTATAAAACTTATTGATTCGCAACAAGCTGGCAGTGGTAAAACATTCCAGAGCAGCACAACAGCTCCGAAAGTTACCGCTCCAAATGCTTTGCTTTATGTAGAAATTACAAAATTTACTTACAATAAGGGACAGCTTCAGGAATTTGAAAAGCGTGGTTACCTTCGCAAGAAAGTTAAAGTTTTAAATCGTGAAACAGGTGAATATGAAAACAAAACCGAGTATGATAAAGTTACTTATAAAGAATTTAAAATGTCTAGAACTGTTGACATGACTGTAACTTATAAGCTTGTTAACGGTAAAACTGGTGAGATTTATAAAACTTCATCTAAAACAATTCAAACTCGCGACGATATAAATTATGCTCGTTATACTGGCGATGCTACCAATCTTGTTCCTGGATATTGGAAAGATTTAAAAACAGCTAGCCCCGAAGATTATATCACCGATCGTCCAGAGGCAATAAAAGAACTTAACAACATGCTAAATGCTCGCTCTCAAATTAAAGATTATAATACTTTAAGTGGCGAAGCAACAGATGGTACAGCATCCGATATATCAAATGCAGTTATTGATTTTGTAAATCAAAACTAATTGAATTTAAGGCAATGAAGACTTTGGAAAATATTTTTGATAGTAATTCTAGTACAAAATCATCATGGTTCTTGTTGTCTATGCGATTTTATAACTTTGCAAAAATGAAAAAAATTCCTGTTTTAGTATTTCTGTTGTTGATTTTTATGGCTTCTTCTTGCCAAATTATTAAAAAGCAAATCGAGCCCAAAAAACCAATGCCCGAATGGGTAAAAATTAAGCCACAAAGCAGTATGTATTACATCGGGGTTAGCTCTGCGCCCAAAAAAGGCTTTCTGCCTTCGGATTATATGGCAAATGCTCAGCAAAAAGCATTGGGCGACATGTCTTCCAGCATTTCGGTGAAAATTGAAAGTACTTCGGTTTTGTCAATTATAGAAACTAACTATCATATTAACGAAAATTTCTCGAGCGAAATAATTGCTTCAACCAATCAGCAACTCGAAGGTTACGAACTTGTTGATACCTGGGAAGATGAAAATTATTATTGGGTTTATTACCGACTTTCAAAATCGCAGTATGCTGCACATAAGGAGGAGAAAAAACAACAAACAATTCTTGATGCCAAGAACAAGTATTATCAGGCAAAAGAATTGATGAGTCGTCAGCTTCATTACAATGCATTTCAGTTTTATGTTGAGGCAATTACAGTTTTAAAGCCATATCTTGGCGAAAGTACTTTAACTGATTTGGACGGCGAAGAAAAAGATCTTGGTAATGTTGTTTTTGCTGCAATAGCCGATTTTGTAAATGAGTTAAAACTCGAATTTCCAGAACCTGAAATTAATGCAAAAAAAGGTGTTGACCTTACTCCTGATCAGGTGAGTTTTAGAATTGTTGATAAAGATGGAAATCCTGTTTCGAGCATTCCTGTTAAAATTAGTTTTACTGGTACTGGTCTAATGCGAAACTCTGAGGTTTCGGGCAACGATGGAAAGGTTTTTATTGCTCTTAAGAAAATAAAATCGGCACCAAATACCGAGACTATGTCGATTGGAATAGACATGCTTAGCTTTTCGAGAGCAGCAAAAGACCCAATGATTCGTAGTTTGATTAAAAGTATTCCTGCTACCGAAACTAAAATGAGAGTAAATGTCGAAAAGCCATATCTGGCAATTGTTTCGGAAGAGAAAGCATTTGGCGAAATTCGTGGCGAAAACCGCTTGTTAAGCACTTTTGAAGGATTACTTGGTAGCGAATTTATTATCAATTCAAAGCAAGAGCCCGACTTCATTCTTAAAATAAACAGTAATACTATCGAAAATGGCGAATATTATGGCGAAGCTCAGGTAACAATTAGCTATACTTTCGATCTTACAGATAAAAAGGGGAATGTTGTTTATCGTAAAACATCTTCGGGGGATTATGCCGGAGCAGATTTTAAAGCAGCCGATAATAAAGCATATATCGAAGTTGCTAAATCTATCGAGAGAACAATCGTGCGCGAGTTGATTAGCGCAGTAAATAAATAATTCTATGTCTGTTTTAATGAATTTTGCAATGTTTCCTACGGATAAAGGGAGCAGTGTGAGCGAATTTGTAAGTCGAGTGGTAAAAATGATCTCCGAAACTGGATTCGATTACAAACTTACAGCTATGGGAACAATTGTAGAAACCGAAACTCTGCCCCAAGCTCTTGAGATAGTTGACAAAGCATATGCTCTGCTCGAAAAGGACTCGCATCGAGTTTATTGCTCGGCAAACTTTGATATCCAAACTAACAAACCAATGGGCAGAATGGCAGGTAAGATAAAATCGGTGGAGGAGAAAATAAATAATAGATAGTCAAATATTGAAAGAGAGGGTCTGCACAAGTTTGTGCGGGTTCGGCAGTTTGCGTTTTGGGAAGGCGAGAAATGAAAGTTCAGTATTTTGCCAAGATATGAATCTAGGTAACTCGAAAAGTTTCATAAAAATTTGCGTTTAGTAAAATATCTTTGTAACTTTGCAACCACGGTAACAGTAACCGCCGTAACAAAATAAAAAGAGCTATGAAATTTTACAACAGAGCAAGCGAGCTGGCTGAATTACAGCGAATTAAAGATTTGTCATTTGCAAATAACTCTCGAATGACTGTAGTTACAGGGCGAAGAAGAATTGGAAAAACAAGCTTGATTATGAAGTCGGTTGACAATGAGCCAACTGTATATTTTTTTGTAGGTAGAAAGGCGGAAGCTGCTTTATGTGCAGAGTACATTAATGTTGTTTCCAATTCGTTGAATACTTTCGTTCCTTCCGAAATTTCGAGTTTCCGTAGTCTTTTTCAGTTTTTGATGGAGCTTGGAACGCGAAAATCATTCAATCTGGTAATTGATGAGTTTCAGGAATTCTACAACATCAATGTATCGGTATATAGCGATATGCAGAACATTTGGGACCAGTATCGATTTAAGACGAAGGTAAATTTGATTCTAAGCGGTTCGGTTTATTCACTTATGAATAAAATCTTTCAGGATTCTAAAGAACCGCTATTTGGACGAGCCGACAATATTATTAAATTATCTGCATTTGATACAGAAACTCTTAAAGAGATTATTCACGACTACAATCCCAATTATAGTAATGATGATTTATTAGCATTATATACTTTTACAGGAGGAATTCCTAAATATATCGAGATTCTTTGTGATGGTTGCGAGCTTAAAGTTGATAAAATGATAGAATTTATGGTTCGTGAAAACTCTCCATTTATTGATGAAGGCAAAAACCTATTAATAAATGAGTTCGGTAAAAATTATGGGACATATTTTTCGATTTTGGGATGTGTTTCGAATGGAATAAACACTCAACCTAGAATTATGGCAGCTCTTGGAGATAAAAGCATCGGTGGTCAAATTCAACGATTAATCGAAGATTATAATGTTCTGAAACGTGTGCGGCCATTAAGAGCAAAAGAAACTTCACAAACGGTTCGATATGAAGTGAGTGATAATTTTTTACAATTCTGGTTTAAGTATTTTGAGAGTAACAACTCAATGATTGAGATTAAGAATTTCGAAGGGCTACAAAACATAATTAAATCAGACTATACCACATATTCAGGTTTGACCTTAGAACGCTATTTTCGCACTAAATTAGCCGAAAGCAAACTATACAAAGAAATTGGTTCTTGGTGGGAAACAAAAGGAGATAGTCAGAATGAAATAGATATTGTTGCAGTATCATTAAAAAAGAATAATGCAATTGCTGTTGAGGTTAAAAGAAATAAAGACCGTTACCGATACGCTGCATTCGTAGAAAAAGTCAATAGGCTAAAACAGACTACCTTAAAAAGTTATAGTGTTGAACCAATTTGTATGTCATTGGAGGATATGTAAAAAAACTCTGTAATTTTTACCACTTAAAATTTTTATATCAATTATTTTTCTATTTTTGTTAGTACATTGTGTATATTCAAACTTTTATTTTTGGATGTCTGGGATGAGGAAATTCTGAATTTATACAAGGTGAAATGAATGTTCAATTTTTGACAGATTTTAGCATCAGAAAGTTTATTAAAAGATGATGAAAAAAATATTGGTATTTACGACATTAATACTGTTCAATACAGATAGGATGAATTCATTAAAATGACCAAATTTCAAAATAAATATAGAGTCGAATCGAACCGAAGACCAAATTGGGATTATTCGGCCGATGCTTATTATTTCTTAACCATGGTTACCCAGCACAGGGAATGTAATTTGGGTGAAATTGTATCCGCCCAAATGATTTTGTCTGATTTCGGTAAAATTGTCGAAACAGAATGGTTTAAATCATTCGAAATTCGTGATGAATTGATATTGCACGAATCTATTATAATGCCAAATCATTTGCACGCAATCGTGGAAATTCGAAATGAAATAAATGGAATCGGGGGCAAAATCGTTGCGTCACACGGCCGTGTGACGCAACAAATTGCCCCCGAATTACCAATAAACCCCGAATTGTTATTAACGATAAAACGGAATCCCCCAGTTCGTTTACCGAAATCAATTTCATCGTTTATTGCTGGGTTTAAATCGGCGGTAAATACAAAAATTGATGATTATATTGATGAGCATAATTTGTCGATCCCAAAATATAACCGTAATAATCATTTTTTTCAACCAAATTATCATGATCATATTATTAGAAATCTTATTGAATATGATGCTATTAAAAATTACATTATAAATAATCCCAAAAATTGGAAGTCAGATAGTATGAAGAACAATAAATTCTGAATGAATTGACCACAATACTGATTATTCAAATTGTCATCTACAAACGCATTAAAATTCTTGCCAATTAATAAAAAAAACAGTACTGACCGAGTAAATTTTTAAAAAAAGTAGGGCTACTACCAAAAGGGTTCACCCTAATGTCGTAAATTTGTTTTGCTAAAAATAAAAAACGACATGAGCAAAGATATAAATAAAAA
>JAQVGK010000174.1:0-2398 GCA_028696755.1 Bacteroidales bacterium
GATACAGTATGAAAAAATTCTCCTATAGTCGGCACTGCAAAGTCTATTGTCCTGCACAATCCTTTTTAATTCTAGGCACTTTAGGCACTTTAGACACTTTTTAATGGTTATGGAAACGTTGAAAAGACAACCAAAAACAGAAATTACATTTTCATAATTTTTAGCGACGTTTGCATTGCCTCCAACACGATTCCAAAAGAAAGAGATATTATCAGTCGGCACTGCAAAGTCTATTGTCCTGCACAATCCTTTTTAACTTTAGTCACTTTAGGCGCTCCGAACTTTAGACACTTCTTCCTTCAACATCCTAATTTCCTCCCCAGCCTGAGAACCCATCGAAGAATTTTCTTCTGCTCTGCGGACTAGATAAGGCATTACGTCTTTAACTGGTCCGTAGGGTAAATATTTTGCCACATTATACCCTTCGGCAGCAAGATTAAACGAGATATTGTCGCGCATTCCGTAAAGTTGCGAAAACCAAATCCGACTGTCGTTTTTCGGCAGATTGTGTTTTTCGATTAAATTTACAAGATTTAAAACCGAATTTTCGTTGTGAGTTCCACAAAATACTTCAACAATTTCGATGTTCTCGACCGAATACTCAATTGCTTTATCAAAGCTTAAATCAGTATCCTCCTTTGTTGGATTAATTGGATCTGCATAACCACCTTCGGCAGCTCGCTTGCGTTCTTTCTCCATATATGCGCCACGCACGAATTTTACACCTATTTTAAAACCTTCGCGTTTAGCCATGTCGGATATAAATTTTAAATAATCCAACCTGTCGGTGCGATACATTTGCAAGGTTGTGAAAACTATAGTTTTATCACGATTGTAGATTTTCATAAAGTCAAGCAAAATCTCATCAATTCTATCCTGAAACCAATAATCTTCTGCATCAACCAAAACTTTTACGTTTTTTTCTGCAGCATACGAAAATATTTCGTTCATCCTTTTGCGATAGGCATGTAGTTCAGGATGATTAGCACTTACTTCTTGCTTTAGAAAATTCGAATTTATTAATCCGGTTGGTTTAAAAACTGCAAATGGAATATTTTTATTTACAGAAGCGATATCAATTACTTTCTTTACTTCGGCAATTAACTTGTTAAAAGCAGATATTTCCGAAACACCTTCGATTGAGTAATCAGGAATTGCTTTCACATTATATTTTGCAATTCGTTCCGAAATCTTTAGAATTTCATCAAGATTTTCGCCTCCACAAAACTGCTTAAACATGAAATTTGTAAATGGCTTTATCGGAATATGAAGAGCCAAAGCAATGTTTAATCCGAACTTTCCAAGTTTTACAAGAAAAGGTTTTGTAATAATCTTGTAAACAAAAAGTGCCGATTTAAGCTCTTTTGGGGTTTTATATGCGAATGCAACAGATGTGTTATTAAAGTTCATGAAATAATGTTTTCGGAGAAAACAGAAAAGATAAGTAAAATGTTGTCGTTTCCAGAATAATATTTCAGTAAATGAATTTGATTACGATAAATGAATAATTTTTATATCTTTGAAATCAAAACGACAGAATGCTCATAGTCGAAAGATTTTGCGATGCCTGAAATAAATTAATTGTAAAGATTAATACTAAATGATACTTTATGATGCACTCAGAATTTACAAAAAAAGACAACAAGCTATCGAGAGAATTAATCAACATCGCTGTAGAGCGTGAATTTGCAGTCGGCTTGGGTAATGCAGGCGAAATTATTTCGCAATGGCAAAACAAGGATATTGATGTTAGAGATGCTTATTATAAACTTTTTGATCACCTTAAACGTTTTGATAAGCAGATTTCAAAAAGATACGATGCGCTTAAAAATTCAGATTTCCCATTGGTTATTTCTGTTTTGCTTAATGAAAAAGTAATCACCGAAGAAGAAATTGTGGACTTTTCGGAAGACGCAAAAAGAATATTAAAATTGTGGAGAGAAAATTTATAAATAGACATTATGAAAGTAGTAAACCGAAGTGCAATTACACTTACTTTTAAAAAACCTTTTATTGATTGGCACAATCAACTATTTCCTGAGATGCCGTATGAAGAAAATATGTTGGGTGAGTCAAAAACATATTTGATTAACCAAATTTTTAATAACGCAGATCAAGTTCTGAAAAAACATTACAAAGAAATTTTCGAAATTGAACTTGATGGTGTTTGTATTGACGAATCAGAATGGCCTCAGAAAAGAACTTACAAAATGTTTCATGAATGGTTTAGTGTCGAAGTCAGCGACTGGGTTACAGATTTGTCGAATCAAAGTATGTTTAGATAGAAAACGGAGCGATAAGTATTAATCTTAGTAATGCATCTTTCTATTCCAAACATTTGTTCAATTAAATAACATTTTCATATTCGCTACAATCGTTTTCACAACTCGCGTAAATC
>JAQVGK010000174.1:2408-7243 GCA_028696755.1 Bacteroidales bacterium
TGTGTGTCGAAGTCAAGAGACATTGAGTGGGGTGCCTTTTATCAGGGATAACACAAACTTTTTTCATCGCTATTGTGTCTGAATGACTCATTTGTCTTGCCTTTTTAATTAAAAAATTTGCATTTATTCACAATATATTATATCTTTGTAAAAGCTAAAATATTAGCTGTAATAAAAGAAAATAAATTATAATAGCTAATATATTAACCGTAAAATGATAGCAGAGCTTTTAAATTATTACGAAATTGCTGAGAAAATTGCAAATGATGTAAAAGAGTTACGTTTGCGTGAAAATCTTACTCAGCGAGCTTTGGCAAAGAAATCGGGAGTAAGTTTAGGATCTCTTAAAAGATTCGAGACTACCTATGAGATTTCGTTAAAGAATCTTATTCAACTAGGAATTACTTTGAAGTCGGTTGGAGGGCTATTAAAATCATTTGAAAAAGAAACTCCGCAAAGTATTGATAATATTTTAAACGAAAAGAATGCCATTTATTCATCACGCAAAAGAGGACGAAAAAATGATTAAATCAGTTGAAATATTAAAAGTAAAATACAACGAAATAAATGTTGGTCGCTTGGTGCTAAATCGCGAAAACATTGCTGTGTTTGAGTACGACAGAGACTGGTTGAAAGCTGGATTTTCAATTTCTCCCATTCATTTGCCATTAACATCGCAGACTTTTCTTGCAAAGCGAAATCCTTTTAATGGTCTTTTTGGAGTGTTTAATGATAGTTTGCCTGATGGGTGGGGAAATTTATTGCTAGATAGATTGCTTAAGGAAAAAGGAATAAATCCGCTCGAATTGTCGGTTTTGGACAGGCTTAGCATTGTTGGGAAAAACGGAATGGGCGCCCTACATTATGAGCCAGAATCAATGAATTTAAATTCAAGTGTTGATTTTGACTTAGATTATTTTGCTGAAGAGAGTTTTAAAATACTTAATGCTCAGAATTCCGAAGCTATTGAGCAACTATATAATAATAATGGTTCATCAGACGGAGCCAGACCAAAGGTATTGATAAGTCATGATAACGAAGAATGGATGATTAAATTTCGATCATCTTTTGATCCAGAAAATATTGGCGAAATTGAGTATAATCACTCGCTAATGGCAAAAAAGTGTGGGATCGAAATGCCTGAAACAAAATTGTTTAATGGCAAATATTTTGGGGTGAAACTTTTTGATCGTTTTGGGGGGAATAGATTACACGTACATTCTGCATCAGGGTTGTTATATGCCGATCATAGATTGCCAGCATTGGATTATGACGATTTATTGAAGTTGACGAGGTACGTTACGGGCGATGTTTTGGAAGTTGAAAAGATGTTTCGTTTAATGATTTTTAATATTCTAATAGGTAACAAGGACGATCATGCAAAGAATTTCTCATTCATTTATCAAAATGCTGGCTGGAAATTATCTCCTGCTTATGATCTTACCCCAAATTCAGGTTTTAACGGTAATCATTCTACAACAATTCTTGGAAAAGGGAATCCAAAAGTTGATGACGTGCTAGAGTTGGGAAAACGACATGGTTTCGATAAAAATAAAGTTTTTCTACTAGTTGATGAGCTGCGTTCAATTATACAACTCTTCGCATAGAATCTTATTAGCGTATAAGCTTAGAAAAAGTGGTTGTTCACTATTAGATTGTAGCCTTTTCTCTGAAGTAATTACAGATTCTGATATTTCATCAAAAGAATATTAATTCGAATTTTTAGCTAATTGTTTACTCTCCAGTGCTAATCACAAATCCAAACTTATCTCCAAATTCAGCCTGAAAAGAATTAAACTTGTCGAATGCTGCGTTGTATTTTTCTAATGCCGAAGCATAAAGGGCATCGTATTGGTCCCAATCGGCATCGGTCATTTCTTTGCCTGTAGATAATAGCTCAATTACTTTGCTTAGCTCGTTGTTGGTAATTTCTTTGTACATTACCAGAAGTTTTTTCATTTCTTTCTTAAAGGCTGTACCATCAAATTTCTCCATTTTTGAAATCTTTTTTATGCCTTCATCAATTTTCTTAAGCGTTTCGGCCTTCTGCAATTTCATAAATTCTGGGTCAAACGAATCAATTGCATCAATAAGTTCTACTAAAGATTGGTCAACTTCTGACTGGACGGCAATCATTTTGTCGTTGTACGCAATTGCCTCGTCGGTGCTTTGAGCTTTTAAGCCTGTGCTATTTAAGAGAATACCGATTAGTAATACAGTTAAAATCCCGAATGTCTTTTTCATATTTTTATGGGTTAAAATTTTTACAAAGAAAATAAAAAAACGGATATGCAATTAATCAGGAGTTACGGCAATATTTTTTTATACTTGTATGCAGCCTTTTAAAATAAGTTATTGTTTAGTTGAAAAAATCTCAATAAAAATATCGAATTTAAATTAAATATTTATACCTTTGCACATAATAAACTTAACACAACTCAATTATTAACTAAAATTTTAAACGAAAATGAAAAAATTTAACTTTCTTGTTTTGTTTTTAGCCGTTGCTTCGCTGGGTTTCGCTCAGTTGCAAACGATTAAAATTCCTGCTGACATGCAGTATAGTGATATGCAAAAAGCAGGTTGGCATGGAAACTCATCAGTTTCTTCTTTAGCACTGGTTGATCCAGGTTATGAGTATGCAATACGGGTAACTGCTGGAACATTAACCAATGGCGATGAAATTACTAAAGTGAAATTTTACAGTGATCACACAAACTATGTGGGTTACGGTATTAATAACACTTCTTACACAATTAAAATTTACGAAGGCGGATCATTTGACGAAGTTAACGGGTATGATTTGATTACTGCATGTGGAACAGCCGTTTATACTCAGAATTATACAGCTACTGCTGTTGGCTCTCAGGAAGTAACTTTAACAACTCCTTATGTAATCGGAAGTGGTGAGTTTTGGGTGTCAATTTTATGTAATGGTACTAGTGGCTTGTTTTTGGGAGCAGCAGATGCAACAAGTGCAAATGACTATGTCTATACATATGATAATTCTGGAACAGATATTTGGGTAAATAACGAGTTTTGCGCAGACCCTCCTGGCTGTACAACTTTTGAATTTAAACCTTTTGCTTTAGCTCTTTATGTTGATGATGGTGCTGTTTATGTTGAAAACTCTGATTTATCAACTTTCTTCCTAACCAGTGGTTCATCTCCTTATGTTCCAGTAATAACTGAATTAGCTATTGCAGAGGATGAAGACTTAGTTATGTTCCCAGCAATTCAGAACAATGGACCAGATGCAACTAGCAATACTATTGATCTTTTAGTGATGGCTGGTACAAACGAAATAGTAAATGAAACTGGTATTGACCTCTCTGGCGCAAATTCTCTGGCTAATGGTTATTTTATGTTCTTATCTGAAACTGGCGATGTTACTTTAACAGTTGATGATTTAAATACTTTGGGTTTAACAGGAACTTTCGATGTTTGTGTAACCGTTACATATAATGGTGAGGATTATACTCCTGCAAACAATTCTTCTTGTCTTACCGTTACTCGTGGTACAGCTACTCCAACCGAATGTGACCTCGAAGCTATATTTATGACTAGTAACACAAACGCAACTCCAATACCTGCAACTTTAACTATCACAGTTAATGATGATGTTACTGTTTTCCCAGGTGTTGCCAACAATGGTCCAGATGCTTGTAATACTACCGGAACTGTAGCTTTCTCTATCGACGGTGCTGAAGTTATGAGCCAGTCAGTTGATTTTACTGGTCTAACTAGTGGTATGGTTTCTCCTTTAACTGCCTCAGGACAAACAATTACAGCTGCAGACATGAATACAATGGGCTTAACTGGAACATTTGATGTTTGTATGTCAGTAACTTATGACGGAACGGATAACGTAACTGCAAACAACGAAACTTGTGTAACTATTACAAGAAATCCTGTTAATGTAGAAAACAATGTCGTTTCTAATATTTCAATTTTCCCAAATCCTGCAAACGACGTATTAAACGTTGCTAACGCTGAAAATGCTAACATCACTATCGTTGATATGATTGGTAATGTTGTTGCAACTGTTGATAATGCTTCTGCTAACCAGAGCATCAACATCAGCAATTTAGCTAATGGAACTTATTTTGTAAGAGTTAACGGCGAAGTTTTCAAATTCAACGTTGTTAAATAATCTTATCAAATAATAAAATTAAAGCTGTCCTGTTTGGGCAGCTTTTTTTTTGTACACAAAAAGAGGTTTGTCGATAGTCGCCACCCCAGGTTTTGAGGCATAATGCGGGGATGACAGGTTGGGCTACACAAACGCAAAGGAACTTGTCGCTCGCGATGCTCACTTCAAGTTTTTTTAAACGCGAATTATCGAATTACACGAACGTTTTAAAAATCAACTTTGTTGATTTTTAAAACCTTAAATTCGTGTAATTCGATAATTCGCGTTTAAAAAAGTGACGAGTAACGACACAGTCGTTGCGAGTCCCCACCCCAAATTACTTGCGTGAGCCCTGCGGGGTTTTGAGGCATAATGCGGAGATGACAGGTCGAACCGCTCAAAATGCATAGTGAACTTGTCGTTCGCTTACTTCGGCTCCGCTCAGCACAAGTTGCTCGCTCCAAGTTTTTTTAACGCGAATTAACGAATTAACACGAATTTTTTAGGTTAAAAATCAACATCGTTGATTTTTAACCTAAATTCGTGAAATTCGCGTTACGTTTTTAGAAGGCGTCAGCAAAAATACGTGAATTGATTTAGCTGATTGTGTTCGACTTCTTATTGAGTATTCCTTGCAATTTGTTGAACTGCCTGATAATCAGCTGTTTACGAAGTTCTGTCATTGGTAGACACAAAAAGTCTG
>JAQVGK010000175.1 GCA_028696755.1 Bacteroidales bacterium
AGGTAAAACTTCCTTCAACATCCGCTGTAGCATTAAGTTGTGTGGCAGATAAAGCCTCGTTGTTGTAGATGTCGGCTGGATTTTCCCACGAAATTATTGGTGTAGCTTTTAAAATTTCGAAGTCTGCCTCAAAATATTGTAGTTGATAATTTGCTGATAATGCGAGATCTCCTTGTAATATCATGTAAAATCCTGCATTTTCTCCAGGCTCACGTGTAAGAGCACCAGTAAATTCATCTCCACCAACAAGGTTGCCGTCGATAGTGTATGTGTATTCTAACGGGTCGTCTTCTCCATAGATTTTAGACTGATCAGGATCTGCCATAACCATGATTGGACGAGCAACAATTTCAAAATCATCACCAACAAAGCTCATGTTGTAGTTTGAGTTTATTGCAAGTGTGCCTTGAGAGATTTCATATAATCCTAAATTTTCGCCAGCTTCTCTTGTTAATGAACCAGTAAAGTCATCTCCTATTGCCAGCGAGGTGTTTACACTATATAATAACTCGGGATCAGAATCACCATAATTCTTTGTTTGATTTGGTTCTACTGTTACAATAATGTCCTTTATTACAATCTCGAAATCGGCAGGAACAAATGTTACATCATAGTTGTTCGGAAGCATTACACTTCCTTGTGAAATAGCATAAAATCCAACATCTTCGCCTGCTTCTCTTGATAATGCTCCTGAGTAAGTGTCGCTGCCAACTAAAGCTGCCGAGAATCCAAATGTTAATTCGGGGTCTGAATCTCCATATATTTTAGACTGGTTTGCATCAACAATCAGAGAAATAGGACGTGGTGTAATTTCAAAATAGTCTTGTATATAATTAATAGAATAGTTTGAGCCAGCGCTAAGAGTGCCCTGTTCTATTTCGTAAATACCAATATTTTCACCAAAATCTCTAACTAATGCGCCAGAGAAACTATCTCCACTTTCCAAACTTCCGGTAACGGTGTATGTGAAATTTGCTGGATCTGATTCTCCATAAACCTTTGTTTGACCAGCATCTGCAGTTACTGTTAATGCTTTAGCTGTGATTGCGAAATTACTTCCCGAAAATGTGATGTTGTAGTTTGAGTTTAGCGCTAAAGTTCCTTGAGTGATAGGATAATTACCTACATTTTCGCCAGCGGTTCTGGTTAATGCACCAGTAAAACTATCCCAAGAAGCAATGCTAACATTTGTAGTGTATGCAAACTCAGCAGGATCGGATTGTCCGTAAACTTTTGTTTGACCAGCAGTTACGGTAATTGTAATTGGTTTTACTTTAATCTGAAATTGTGCAGATGTAAATCCAAGTGTATAGTTACTGCCTGCAGACAATGTTCCAAGTGTAATTGCATAGTTGCCTACATCTTCTCCAGCGTCTCTTGATATAGCTCCAGTAAAACTATCTCCAGTTTCGAGAGTTCCCATTAGCCAATAAGTGAGAGTAGGATCTGTATCGCCATAAAATTTGTTCTGCATGTTATTCGCAACAACAGTTATGCTTTTTGGTGTAATTTCGAAATTTGCTGGTACATAAGTAATATTGTAATTTGAGCTAAGAGCTAGAGTTCCTTGCTGAATTTCGTATAGTCCAACATCCTCACCCGAAACACGAGTTAATGAACCGCTGAAATTATCGGCGCCAACCAAAGTGCCGGTAACCGTATAAGAATATGCCCCTGGATTAGATTGTCCATAGGTTTTTGTTTGACTGCTGTTTGCGGTTACTGTAATTGGCTTAGCTGTAATTTCAAAATTTGCTCCAACAAATGTGATATCGTAGTTTGCATTAACACCAAGAGTCCCTTGAGAAATTGGGTACAAACCAACAGTCTCACCTGCTGTTCTTGTTAAAGATCCGCTAAAAGTTTGAGAAAATGCCAAAGTGCCAGTATAAGTATATGTGTATGTTGGATTTCCTGTGCCATAAACCTTCGATTGTCCAGCGTCAACTGTAACGGTTAGTGGGCGTTTTGCAATATACAAATCGTCGGGTGTGTAGTTTATGGTATAGTTTGAGCCTAGGGAAAGTGTTCCCTGCTGAATTTGAGCATAACAATCGCCACATTCGCCAACAACTCTGGTTAAAGCTCCCGAGAAACTATCCGAACCAACAAGTGATGGAGTGTAAGTGTAAGTTAAAACAGGATCTGCATCTCCATAGATTTTTGATTGTGGATCGGCAGTTACATTTATAGTTTTTGTATTAACGGTAAGATTTTGAACGACCTGTGGTGCAGGATTGTAAAATGCATTTCCTGCTTGATTAGCTCTGATTTCGCAAGTTCCTGCTCCAACAATAGTTACAGTTGTTCCGTTTGTCCCTGTACAAGTTGCAACAGATGTGTTAGAACTTGTAAAAACAACATCTAAACCTGATGAGGCAGTTGCAGAAACTGTAAATGCAACATCACCGTATGTTTTGGTTGGAATAGCGTTGAAATTACTGATTGTTTGATCCTGAAGTGTACCTGTTCCCTGCAAAACTATTGTGTATGGATTTTCGTCAGAGTCGTCGTTGGCAATTACAAGATTAGTTGTGTGCGAACCGGCAGCGGGAGGTGTATATATAACTGTAAAACTTGTACTTCCTGCAGGGGCTACCGGACTGCTTACCGAAGCCTGATTAATTGTAAATGCTCCTACATCGCCAGTTGATTTGTCAATTTTAGGTGTGCCGGTAAGGTTTAAGTCTCCGCCACCTGAATTTTCAATTGTAAAGCTTATTGCCGAACTACTATTGCCATATAAAATACTGCCAAAATCGTAGCTGTCTCCACTTGCAATGTTTGTAACGTTTTGCTTAACATTTATCTCGGGAGAGTTGCGGAAGAAATAAACTGAGCCTGCTGCACTAGCAATGTTTAATCCATTTGCATCCTGGTCTTCTGTGTTTGCACCAACTATTGCATGGTTGCCTGAAATCCCGACAGAAAAGCCAAAATTGTCAGCAGACATTCTATCCGAAGCACAAATCTTTTGCGCCTGTGACCAAACGTCGGAAGTGTTTTTAAAGATATATGCAGATCCAGCAGCACTGTAATATGACCCAACGTCTCCAACTTCATTATGGTCTTCTAGATTTGCGCCAATAGCAGCATACGAACCACTAATCGAAACATTTAAACCAAACTGGTCATAGGCAGTTCTATCTGAGGTTACAATTTTTTGTAGTTGGGACCAAGTACCTGCATTGTTTTTAAATATATATGCTGAGCCGGCACTAAGTTTTGTGTCTGCACCCGCGGCATCTTCATCTTCGTTATAGGCACCAACAATTAAATAGTTATTGTCTATATCAACAGAATAGCCAAAATAATCTGAAGCGGCTCTATCGGAAGGAACAATTTTTTGTACTTGAGAAAATGTCCCAGCTGTATTCAAGAAAATGTATGCAGAACCAGCTTCGGACATAGTACCTGAACCTCCTGAGTTTTCATCTTCGGCATAAGCTCCTATTATAGCATAATTTCCACTCAAAGCAACTGACCAGCCAAAATAATCTGCTGCAGCTCTGTCGGATGCAACAATTTTTTGTGTTTGAGTCCAGACATCAGCCGTGTTTTTGAAAACGTATGCTGATCCTGCTTGAGCAAGAGTTGCACTACCAGCAGCATTTTCATCCTCTCTCCATGCTCCAACAATTATGTATTGTCCGTCAATTGCTACCGACTGTCCAAAGAAGTCGTCAGTAAATCTATCCGAAGCACAAATCTTTTGCTGAAAAGCCCAAGTGCCAGCGTTGTTTTTATATACATAGGCTGATCCAGAATTTGACACAGTCCCAGTTCCAGAGGCATTCTCATCTTCCTGATAAGCTCCAACAACAATATAATTTCCACTTATTGAAACTGATGCTCCGAATAAGTCATCAACATTTCTATCAGGGGCAACAATTTTTTGTGCCTGAGTCCAAGTGGTACCATTGAACTCAAAAATGTATGCTGAACCAGCATTACTGAGTGTGTTCGCTCCTGAAGCGTCATGATCCTCCCAATATGCTCCAACAACTGCATAATTGCCATCTATCGCGACAGAGTAGCCAAAATTGTCCGATACCGCTCTATCCGATGCGCACGACTTTATAATCTGATTCCAGTTCTGAGCCGAAACCTGAGTGGAGATTAGCGTTATTGCTAATACTGATAAAAGTAAAAATTTGATTTTCATAGTTTTGTGTGTTTGTTTGTAAAAAATGCTCTTAATCAAAGCGAACACACAAATATATGAAAAATTTTAAACAGAAGGGGGTTTTGTGGAAAAATAATTAATTGGTAGTTCCCACTACTATCTTACAACACTAACTTTCTGAATTAACTTTCTGTCCTGTAAGTTGATTGAAACAATATACACGCCTTCGGGCAAGTTCGAAATATTGATATTTTCGGTTACATCAGTTAGTTTTTGGGAATAAACTACTCTACCTGTTAAATCAATAATGTTAATTGTTGAGTTTTCATCATGTGCAAAAGTGCAGTTTATTGTAACATATTCACTCGCAGGATTTGGATAAACATCAAAAAATACTTTGCTGGTCGAAATATAATTTGGAACATAATTAGGGTCCCAAACAGCATCGGCCCATTCTGGATTGTCGATATATGGATTGCGATTGTGCTGAATATTGTAAACTGCATTATTTCTATCGATTTCCTTTTGTGATACAGGATCATCGTGATGCCACTGCAATAGCATATTTCTTGCCCAGGTGGTATAGTTGTTCCCACTAATCATGTCGCTTGACCAACCAGAAAAACTATTCATGTATCTGGTTGCCATATAAAAATAGTTTCTGGCAAAATCACCTTTGAATTCATCAATCGGCTCGAAAACTGTTCCCGTATATCCAGGGTAATTACAAGAACCAACTTTACTTCCATTAGACGAAACCCAGGTAGTAGAGCCGACTTCTCCAAAAGGATAATTGCTTCTCCTATTATTTACGTATCCATCTGTTGGAACAAGGTGAAATAAATCTGCATATTGAATTGCAGAGCCACCACCCCACCATGATTTTGGAAACGAATGTTCTTTATTGTAACAATCGCCTTCTTCGTCGTAATTGCCACATTCGTCACTAGAGTTGTAGTAGAAATAATAATCAGCTGTACCCGAGGCATCCATCGAATACATATCCCAAACTTTGTTTCCACCAATATTGTCAGTGTAATAAAAATCATCTTCTAGGTTGTCGTAATCATTAGAAGTGTGTCCACTAGTTATTATTCCACGAAGTGCGTTTCTTAAATTATCTCCTACTAATCCTTCTGTTCCATCATAATAACCTGCCGGAATTTGTGCGAATAAAGCAATACTTATATTAATAAGTATAAAAGTCAATAAAAATTTAAATCTCATTATAATGTTTTTAAAATAATTTCCACAGTAGCATTTAAAATCTGCTACAAATTTACAGCTATTTTCTCAATTATGGTAGGAAAAAACTTGTATTCTAACTCGTGAACCTTTGTAGCAATAGAATCGGGCGTGTCGGTAGCATCAATTTTTACCTTATGTTGATAAATAATATTTCCTTCGTCGTAATGCTCATTAACAAAATGAATGGTAATTCCTGTTTCAGTTTCCTTGTTTTCGTGAACTGCTTTGTGAACATTATCGCCATACATTCCCTTACCGCCATATTTTGGTAATAATGCGGGATGAATATTAATAATACGGTTTGGATATTTTTTTACCATCCACTCTGGAATTAACCATAAAAATCCAGCAAGCACGATAAAATTGATGTATTTCTCACTCAAATAGGTGTCAACAATGCCATTTTCGGCAAAATCCGACCTGTTGAACAACAGGAAATCGAGCTTAAGTCGAGTAGCACGCTCAAATACGTATGCATCTGGCTTATTGCAAAGCACACAGGCTATTTTAATATGCTCCGATGATACAAAATAATTATGTATGTTTTCTACGTTAGAGCCTGATCCTGAGGCGAATAGCGCTATATTTACCTTGTTTTCTGTCATTTGTCCTTAATATTGTTGTCCAGATGCCTGATAATCAGCAACTTAGAATAATTGTTAATAAAAAACTGTTCAAAATGTTTGACCGAACAGATAGAATTTAGTTAATTTGCACCGCAAAAGTAATTAATTTATTAATCTTAAATTATTAATTATGTCAGACATTACAACTAGAGTAAAAAGTATTATCGTTGATAAACTAGGTGTTGACGAATCAGAAGTAACTCCAGAAGCTAGCTTCACTAATGATCTTGGTGCAGACTCTTTGGATACCGTTGAACTTATCATGGAATTTGAAAAGGAATTCGAAATTTCTATTTCAGACCAGGATGCTGAAAAAATCGGCACAGTTGGCGACGTTATCAGCTACATGGAAACTCACGCAAAGTAATTTTGTTTAATTAAAAAAATCAGGTATGACATTAAAGAGAGTTGTTGTTACCGGCATCGGTACTATTTCACCTGTGGGGTCAAATGCAAAAGAGACTTGGGAAAATGTTGTTAACGGTGTCTGCGGCATCGACTTGATTACATTGTATGATACCACGAATTTTAAAACAAAATTTGCTTGCGAAGTAAAGAATTTTGACGCTGAAAAGTATTTTGACAGAAAAGAAGCAAAGAGAATCGACAGATTCACACAATTTGCTTTGATTGCTGCCGACGAAGCAGTAAAAGATAGTGGAGTAGATCTGGAAGCAATTGACAGATCGCGTGCGGGTGTTATCTGGTCGTCGGGTATTGGAGGCGTTGAGACATTTTATCAGGAAGTAAAGGGCTATGTCGAGGGAAATTTTGTCCCTCGATTCAGTCCTTTTTTCATTCCTAAGATTATTTCCGACATTGCTGCCGGACATATTTCTATGAAACATGGTCTAATGGGACCAAACTATTGTACAGTTTCTGCTTGTGCTTCTTCATCTAATGCAGTTATCGATTCTTATAATCTTATAAGATTAGGTATGGCCGATTATATGGTAACAGGCGGTAGCGAAGCTTCTATCAACGAAATAGGCATGGGCGGTTTCCAATCTATGATGGCTATCTCGTTTAATAATGATGAGTATAAAACTGCTTCTCGTCCTTTCTGCGCTACCCGCGATGGTTTCGTAATGGGTGAAGGTGGCGCTGGTCTTATTCTCGAAGAATACGAACACGCAAAAGCTCGCGGTGCTAAAATTTATGCCGAAGTTGTTGGCGGTGGACTTTCTGCTGATGCACATCACCTTACAGCTCCTCATCCAGAGGGTTTAGGCGCTGCTTTGG
>JAQVGK010000176.1 GCA_028696755.1 Bacteroidales bacterium
CGAGAGTTTTCCGCCACTACCATGTCCGAGGAGAATTTTGTCGTTTTTCATTTGTTATATTGTTTGACGTTTACTCGCTAGGCTCATTTCGACGCCGCTCAATGCATCGCGTGAGGGCTTCGCCGTTGTTGTTTGTTGTTTGTTGTTGCTCGCCTGTGGCTCGCTGCGTTCGCTTTGTTGTTTGATGTTCACCTACTCTCTATTATAACGATAAAATGCAGCACAAGAGCCTTCGTGCGATACCATGCAAGCTCCAACTGGATCGGCAGGTGTGCAGGCTTTTGCAAAAAGTTTGCAATCTTTCGGTTTTTTCAATCCTTTTAAAATTTCGCCACAAATACAGCCTTTATCTTCTCGAGTTGGTTCAACCTCGACAAAGATATTTGCTTCTGCATCATGAGCGCGATATTTTTCTCTAATTTTAAGTCCACTGTTTTCCAAAACGCCTAATCCTCGCCACCAATCAGCCCCAGTTTCGAAGATTTCGTTCAAATATCCTTGTGCTATCAGATTTCCCTCTGGTTTAACAACACGTTTGTACTGAATTTCAACCTTTGGCTTTTGATTTTCGACCTGGCGCACAAGCATATAAATTGCCTGAAGCAAATCAACAGGCTCAAATCCAGCAATTACGCAACCTAGACCGAATTTTTCGGGAATGTCCTTGTATATTGCTGTGCCTGTAATTGTGCTAACATGACCGGGAGCAATGTATCCATCAATTTTTACCCCTTCGTCAATTAAAGCAGCCATTGCTGGAGGCATAATTTTATGTGAGCTGTAAAGGTAAAAATTGTTGATTTTTTCCTCATAAGCCTTAGCTATTCCGAGTGCCGAACCTGGTGCTGTTGTTTCAAATCCAATTCCGAGAAAAATTACTTTTTTACTCGGATTTTCTTTTGCAATTTTAAGAGCATCAAGAACTGAATAAACAATTTTTACACTGGCTCCATTTGCTTTTTCTTTATCAAGGCTAGATGTAGAACCAGGAACTCTTATCAGGTCGCCGTAGGTTGTAATTATCACATCCTCAAGTCGTGAAAAAGCAATAGCTTTATCAATAAACTCGCGCGACGACACGCAAACTGGGCAGCCTGGTCCCGAGAGCAGTTCAATTGTTGGAGGCAGGAGCGAAGGTATGCCGAACTTTTGAATCGCCATTGTATGTCCGCCACAGACTTCCATAAAAGATACTTTGGTTTTCGAGATTTTCTTTATCTCGCTTGCCAGTTTCTTTACAAGCTCTTTATCTCTGTATTCGTCGATGTATTTCATTTTAAGCTTTTTAAATCGCGTTATAGTAAAGATATTATTCCAATTGCACCAGTTACTTCAACCCATTTTTGTGGAGTAAGTGAAAAACTATTTGCACCTGATTCATTTTTAAAGGCATCGAATTCGATGCTTTTAAAATTCGGATTATACAAAAGCTCCCAAAGACCGCAAAACTCAATTGCATTTCGAGTTCTCATCCAGTTCTGAATAATATAATTCGTTCTTTCACTATCTCTATAACGTGCCATATCCGTTAGCGAAATGTAATTTTCAGTTTTATTAGAAAATAGTGAAATCGCTTGACCTTTAACCACAATGAGTTTCGTTTTTGTCATAGTCGAATTTTGTTTGTTAAAACTTGAATGTTCAAATTGTCATAATGATACACATTTTTTAGTTTCAACGATCCTGAATCCAATTTTAAACAATCCTTTCCCCAGTTTCCTTTTCCTCTTCGTCGAGTTGAATGTTAAGCTCTTCAAACTCTTCGAAAGTTTTGAGGGTTTCCAAAGCGTCTTCTTCGCTTAGTTTTTCGATTGCTAATCCGGTATGGAGTAAAATATAATCTCCAACGTTTACGTCTTCGATCATTTCTAAATTTGCTTCATATTCAGCGCCGCCAACCGATACAATTGCGGTTTTTCCTTCGATGCTGATAACTTTTGCTGGGATACTTAGACACATATTTTTAATTGTTTTTGTTTGTTGTTTGTTGTTTGTTGTTTGTTGTTTGTTGTTTGTTGTTGCTCGCCTCTGGCTCGCTTTGTTTGTTGTTTGATGTTTGTTATTTTTTATATTTTATACCTTTGTGTTCAATGCTATTAAGATATCTGATTAGAGCTCCAATTTTATTAATAATTTCGGTAATATCGGCTTTTATTTCAAGAAATTCATTTTCAGAAATATAGTTTTTGTCAAATATTCTATAAAGTTGAGATTTAGATTCATTGGCGCTTCCTTCAGAATAACTTAGAAATGTTTTGAATTCAATGGTTCCTCCTCGACCAAATCCTTCTGCTATGTTGTCCATTATGCTTCCTGATGATCTATTAATTTGATCTTTAAGAGCGAAGTCTTTTTCGAGTTTATCGGAATAACTAATAATATCTATTCTTTTACAGAATTTCCTAGCTAATTGCCATACTTCGATTTCTTCGAATGTTGTCCAGGTTGCCATTTTGTTTGATGTTTGATGTTTGATGTTTGTTGTTGCTCACTTCGTTCGCTTTGTTGTTTGTTGTTTGTTGTTGCTCACTTCGTTCGCTTTGTTGTTTGTTGTTTGTTGTTGCTCACTTCGTTCGCTTTGTTGTTTGTTGTTTGTTGTTATTGCTCGCCTGCGGCTCGCTTTGCTCACTGTGTTCGCTTTGTTATTTGTTATTTGTTATTTGTTATTTGTTGTTTGTAATTTTTAGTTGTTATTTCTTCTCCTTGCTGCGATGGCGAGTTGGCCAAGTGCTAAACCGCCGTCGTTAGCCGGAATTTTTTTGTGCGAATATACTATAAAACCTTTATCGTTAAGCAATTGTTCCGATTTTGCAAGTAAAAATGCATTCTGAAAGCTGCCACCAGACATAACGACTTTGTTTAAGCCAGTTTTTTGCCTGATGCTTTCGGCAGATTTTAGAATTGCATAAACCACAGTATTATGGAATTTAACTGCTATATCAGATTTGCTTACATCATTTAAAAGATCGTTTACTATTCCTTCTATTGTTTTGCAAAACGAGATAATTTCTCCAATTTCTACTTCATATCTTTTGTCGGATTCGTGCTCAATTGCTGCTTCGAGTCGCATTGGTGCCTCGGCATGAAATCCAGAAACTGGACATATATTTGTGAGAGCTGAAACCGCATCGAAAAGTCGTCCGGCACTCGAACTTTCTGGACAATTTAGTTTGTTGTCGATTGCCGAAATAATTACATCAATTTTGTCGGTTGGAATGTTTTGTAAAAAATCTAAATTTAGATTTCTAAATTCATTTCCATAATATTTATAAAGCATCGAAACGGCAGTGCGCCATGGTTCCTCTGTAACTTTATCACCACCCGGCAAAGGAATGTACTCAAAATGACAAAATCTCTGGAAATCATTAAAATCACATACAAAGAACTCGGCTCCCCAAATTTTACCGTCTGTTCCCAAACCAGTACCATCCATCGCCACACCAATTACTTGTTCATCCAGTCCATGTTCGGCCATGCAAGATGCTATATGTGCATGATGGTGTTGAACAGCAATACTTTCGACTCCATATTCCAGAGCAAACTTTGTCGAAAAATATTCGGGATGTAAATCGTGAACCACGGTATTAACGTTTAGCCTGAACATTTGTTTGAATCTTTTTATCGACTCAGCATAAAACTCATAAGTTCGCCAGTCCTTGATGTCGCCTATATGTTGACTCATAAGCGCCTGATTATTTTTGCCGATACAAAAGCAGTTTACAAGTTCGGCTCCTGCGGCAAAAATGCCTTCTGCATTAAAGTTGAGATTTATTGGATTTGGGGTATAACCTCGCGAACGTCTGATAAGTCTTTGGGCGCCATTAATATTGATTTCGACTGAATCGTCAGCTCGGTTATAAATGTCGCGGTTATAAGTCAAAAGTGCATCAGAAATTGGCAAAAGCTTATTTATGGCTTCATCATTACTGATAATTATTGGTTCGTCCGAAATATTTCCGCTGGTGAGTACAATTACATCAGTTTTCATTCTGTCAAAAAGCAGATGGTGAAATGGCATATATGGCAGCATTATTCCAGTTCTGTCAAATCCAGAACAAACTCCATCGGCAAGATTAAGCTTTGTTTCGAGCAGCACAATTGGTCGTCGCCACGATGTTAAAGATTTTGCTTCTTCATCGTTAATCTCGGCATATTTTCTTGCAGTTTTTATTCCTGGCACCATGACTGCGAATGGTTTTAGTTCTCTGCTTTTTGCTCTTCTCAATCTGGCAACAGCATCTTCGTTAAGTGCATCGCAAGCCATGAAAAATCCACCCATGCCTTTGATACTTACTATTTTGCCTTCGTCTAATAGCTGTGCGGTGAGATCGCAAATTTGTTCAAAATCTGTAAATTCGAAATTGTTGTAATACATTGTGTAAACAGGACCGCAATTATTGCATGCCACTGGCTGAGCATGAAAGCGCCTATCCATAATGTCGGTATACTCTGTTTCGCAATCTGCACACATTTTAAAGGGCTCCATCGTGGTTTTCTGCCTGTCGTAAGGTAAGTCTTTAATTATAGTGAATCGTGGACCGCAGTTCGTGCAGTTTGTAAATGGATAGTTTATGCGATTTCTATGAGTACGCATATCTTCTAGGCAATCATCGCAAACTGCAATGTCTGGCGAAATTTCGGTTACCTCGCTCGAAACGCTTTCACTCTTTTTTATATAAAACTCGGTAAAACCATGAATTGTATCAAAAACAACACTGATTTGATTTATTGAAGATGCGATAGGCGCTGATGCAGGAATTGTGGTTACAAACCTTTCGATATGTTCTTCGTCAGCTTCGGCATGAATAAAAACTCCGTCGTTCCGGTTTTCTACCCAGCCATTAATCCCGTGCTTAAGTGCATGTTTATAAATGAATGGACGAAAACCAACCCCCTGAACTAGTCCTGTAATTTTTATCTTCTTTGCAATTACTGTCATTCCTGTAAAAACGAGGATGCAAATTTAGGAAAAAAATCGAATTTTTTACATGATTTCAAATGTTTCGCAACAGGCCATCTGAATTAGTTTGTCGGGAGATATTTATACAAACTAGCTTTTCCTTTTTCAGTTATGTGAAGAACGGATTCGTTTTGACCATCTTTTGAAAATTTTATCAGGCCTTCGTTTTCCAGAATATCTGATAATAAACCTCGGAACTTTTTAGTGCCTAAAATAATTTCTTTGTATTCGGGGATACTAATTCCATTAGGCCTTGTTTTTAGGTGATTTAATAGTTTTGTGCGGTTTGAAATGAAAATTTCGTTATGAAAATACTCCCCATTAAATGTCTTTAGTTTTGATTTGCTTACTAAATAAGAGATGTAAAGCTTAAATTTAGTTAGGTTGATTCATTTTGTGATTGCTTTTTCTTCAATTTCGTTTAAAGCTGGTTTTTCATCAGCACAAGCATAAAATTCTTTTTCGAGCCAGTCGATTTCTGCTTGGATCTTTGAATCAATCACAGCTTTGTGCCCTTTAATTATCCAAGTGTTTTGCAGATTCTCAACTTTGGCTTCTTTTTCTAATCTCTTCAATAATCCAATTGTAAAATCTTTTATAATTTGATTCTTTGCTGGACCAATTTTGCCAGATAGCTCGGCAGTTTCGGCTCCTGTATCGAAGAGAAAATTTTTGCTGTGATATTCTTGAAGTGCAGATAATATTTTTTCCTCAAACTTTATGTCGAAACGCTGATGGATGAGAATGTCGGGTTGATAAAACCTTATCCCAACAGGATTTTGATTTACAAGTTCTGTGATTTTCTCAGCGCTGACATCGCTCATTTCAGAAATTTCGATAATGCTAAATGGCCTTGGCTCTTTCTCTATAATAAGACGCAGCTTGGCTGTAATATTATTTTCTGATAAAATTTCATTGGCAAGACCTTTTATCTCCGAAATGATTTCAGTTTTTTTTCTTTTGTGATGCAATGGATTGTTATCAATAATATATCCACCGCCCAATGTTAATGTGTCGGATGAGTTTCTAAAAATGAACCTATCCTTAATTATTGCAGAGAACTCTTTGCCAAGATGTATTTGCACGATAGCTGTTTTGCCTCCACTTAGTTTGTTACAATCGAGCAGATGCATTTTTGCAGTACTCTGGAAAGTGCCAGAAAGAAAAATTATATCCGTCCATGTGCTAAAATCTGGCGATGAATCAAAGGTTTTTATTTGAGCATCAATCATAATTGTAGTTTCCAGATTTTTGTTGCTTAGCATCATCCCTCTTGCGAAATCTTCGGCTTTTAATCCAGTTAGATTTATTGCGGCTCTGTCACCTTTTTGCACAGAATCAACGGCTTTTCCATGTCGCTCAATTGATCGCACTCTATATTTTTCTCCTTTACCTGGAATGAGAAACAAGTCATCACCAGTATTGATTTTACCTTCTCCAACCGAGCCAGTAACCACACTTCCATGTCCTTTAACTGTGAAAAGACGGTCGATATACATTGTAAATGTTTTGCCTGGTTCTGTTTCACTAAATGAACTAGCGATTTTTGTGATTTCATCAACTAAATTGTCTTTTCCTTTCCCAGTTGCTGATGAAATCGGTATTATAGGTGCATTTTCAAGTATAGAATTCTTTAAAAAATCGGATATTTCGGAGATTGCAATTTCAATGAGTTCATTATCAACAAGATCAACTTTGGTTAGAGCAACAATTCCTTGTTTTATTCCTAGCGAGCTGATAATGTTAAGATGTTCAGATGTTTGAGGCATTATTCCTTCGTCGGCAGAAATCACTAAAATAACCATGTCTATTCCACACGCGCCACTTATCATTGTGTTGATAAAATCGCGATGTCCGGGTACGTCAATAATTCCCGCAGATTCTCCATTCGGTAAGTCAATGTGCGAAAAACCAAGATTTATTGTTATGCCACGCGCTTTTTCTTCTTTGTGAGTGTCGCAGTCAATTCCTGTCAGCATCTTTATTAGGGATGTTTTTCCGTGGTCAATATGTCCGGCGGTGCCGATGATTAAGTGTTTCAATAATGTTTAATTGTTTAATTGTTTAATTGTTTGTTGTTTGATGTTGCTCACTTCGTTCGCTTTGTTGTTTGATGTTTGTTGTTTACTCGCTAGGCTCGTGAGGGCTTCGCCGTTGATGTTTGATGTTTGTGATTTGTTATTTGTGATTTGTTATTTGTAATTTGTTATTTGTAATTTGTTATTTCATTAATCATTATCTCCAAATCTTCATCTTCAACA
>JAQVGK010000177.1 GCA_028696755.1 Bacteroidales bacterium
AACGAGTAGTAAAAGCAATTGCTAAAAATAACACAAAGAACAATGCCTCAGCAGTCGTAGCTGCCGGAAACGGAAAAGCTGCTTCACGCGCCGAAATGGAAGCTCGTTTTGCATTGCTCCCTGAGCATGTAAAAAAAGGCTTAATGGCCGGTGATTATCAGTTGAGTGATCACACAATTGTTGGAACAAAATCGGTAAGCAGAGCCAAGACTGTAAAAATGTTCGAGGAAAGCGATGCGGTAATAACCGGACTTTGCAACCTTAACCAGGCAAAACTTGGTAAAAACGAATATTTCCTCTTGTCAGGAATGGTTTTATTACATGGTGTTTCGACTGGTGGCCCTGAGCTGACCCAAACAAACATCTCAGAAATTCCAAATTGGGATATTATTCCGCATAACATTGCGAATGGTGAATTTGAGGTTGGAGCAAACGGTAAAACTTTGTTCAAACAATTATCAACCCGTCCATTTGCAAACTTCATTAAGAATACTGGTTCAATTTCCAATTCTACACCTGAAATCGTTGGTGGTTACGGATATGCTTTTGGAGAAGGACAACCTGGTTTCGTGAAGTTCGCAAATCCAAAACTTATCGAGCCAATGGATCCTATCAAGGTTCCAATCGAATGGATCGCTGCTGCAGACGAAAACGCATTCTTGCGTATCGAATTGTACGGAACAATTGTTCGTACTTACTAAAAAGTAAAAACCATAGGCTAATTATAAGGGCTGGCTGTACGTTTGGTCAGTCAGCCCTTTTTTAAAACGCAAAAAGATGAAAACAAAATATCACATTTTTTTATTCCCTTGTACCGAAGGCGATCCAATTTCTATCACAGTTGATAAGCAAATTGATAAAAGATTTAAAAAAGTTGTTGGCGTACAAATGTACACAAGTACAGTTCTCGCAAACAACATCAACTTGAATTTTGAAAAAGATTTCAAAATTGACAGTGAAGAAGTGTATCCAGAAAATTTTGATTCTGCAATGTTATTCCCAGTAAAGCAGAACGAAGAATTCACCAAGCTTTCGGAACCAATCGAACTTAACAATTACAAACTTGAAGGTAAGTTTAGTTCAATTGATGTTGCTCCAGCAAATTGTGTTTTTAAAATTATGCTCAAACTCGAAGTAGGTAAATAATGCTGCGTATTCTAAAACATATTACTGATAACAGTTTTACTAATTCCGGCTCTGTTCTAATACCTGCTGGAGTAACTAAGCTTACTGGCGTTGCTGTAATTGGTCAAACAACTTGTTCGAGAATACGTGAGACTTCCACTTTTAAAGGGTATAACATTAGACTTATGGTTAATAATAAGTCCGACAATCCTTTATTCTATGATTACCAAGATTCGTTTCTGGAACCATTTAATAATGTAAGTGAAAACAAACGATTGATCGAACTTAATTGTGATGTGAAGCCAAGTTCAAAAATTGATTACATTATAACACACAATTCTCAACCAAATAAACCGATTAAACTTTATTTAAAATTTGAATAATCATGCAGATTTACGACTTCATAAAACAAAGAATGCAAAACATGGGCTTCGATTCAAATTTTATTCTCGAACCCGAAGTTATTTTATTTGATGGTACTCCACAAATGATTGACGCTTCTAATGTATTCTACTATCTTTATGATGTTAGTAATTATGAAGCAATCTGGAAAATTGAATGTGATACAGAAATAATTTTTAATCATAAGTTTATTATTGAAGAGAAAATTCCTTACGGCATTATAGAGCTTACTGGCAACATATATATTACATCATCTGAAAATAATCCTCAGAAATTCTTTTTTTACAAGTGCACTCCAGAAGGATTACAGCAAGGCCCCGTTCAAGAGATTCTACAAAAAATTATGTCATAAATCCCTTAATTAAAATGGCACAGAAAACAGCAAATAAAGTAATAAAAACAGACTTGTCAGAACTGATAAGCTCTGCTTCTTTACTCGTAAATAATACTATTCCCAACTCGGTTGACAAACATAAAGTTCATTACGAATTATTAGTTGCAAACAAAGTCGACAAACAATGGTTTGTAGCAATCCCGAAAACCGATAAAATCAAATTTCTCAAAGAAACTATTGAGAACGTTGTAAAATCCGACCAACCATCAGCGATAATGCTTATAATCTACAAAAATAATTCGGAAGAATTTACTAGATACCAGTTGAAACTTGATGATGGATTTGTCCCTGTTACTGATGAGAATGCTCCTGAAATTAAAGTTCCTGGAAAGGTAGTCGAAACTCCTGATGTTTTTCATGGTTTAGGCGCATTGCAAGGTGCAATGATGGATAATATAAAGAAGGAAAATCAACTTGAAAATCAAAAAACTCAGTATGAGAATAAGATTGCTCTGCTAGAATTGCAACATGCTCAAACTGTTCGTGAACTAACACGTGAAAAAGAAACATTGTCCAAGGAACTTGAAGAAATTAAAGTTGATTTTCGGCATTTATTAGCCGAGGTTGATCAGTTAAACGAAGAACTATCAGAGAAAAGCTCCGAGTTTAACGATGTAAAGAAAAATGGTATGAATTTGCTGATGGGGCTTTTTGCTAAAAATATGGATAGCGATTTCGACCTTAAAGGATTCTTAGGAGAAAAAGAAAATGAGACAAAACCAACAAAAGAAATTCCAGAAAAGGAAATTGAAATTGAATATGAAGAAGTTGGTAAAACAACAGAAACAGATCCTGTTAAAATCATTAGTCAATTTCTTAAAGAAATAGAAGACATTGGTCTTAGAGACAGAATAATTCTCATTCTACAACATATTGCTACGAATAATGAATTAGCAGCGCAAATTATTGAACATTACGAACTTAAATCCCTATAACAACATGAGACAATTTGATGCTAAAATAAGAATCTCGGCCGAAACAGAGGAGCAATTTAAAGAAAAATATAAAGCTCTTGTAACTATTGAAAATCACTTAAGTGTAGAGGATTTAAAAACTATTTCAGATGAAATTAGAAAGAATCCTGCAATAATAAAGAAAGTCAAAGATTTAGCTAATAACCCAATTGTAAGACGAATGATCTAATGGCAAAACAAACCGGCATAGGAAACCCAGCTCTTGTTAGTGCAGTTTTGAGCACAAAACAAGGTCAACAGGCAATTGATAAAGCAGTCGATCAAGCTATCACTTCAATAAGCCTAGCAAAGAAAGTACGTAGAGTTGCTTTAATAGCCGTTGGCACAGGAATACTTGCTTATGGCTCCTATAAAGGCATTCAGTATGCACGCAGACAAAGTTTAATGAATAAAAGTGCTACTGATCCACATGTAAAATCTGCAATCGACATTTACACTGCTATACCAGAAGGTTACAAAAATAAATGGAAAGCAATAAACTTAAATCCATTTGCTAACTTAACAAATGCTTATGCAGAAATTGAAACCCTCTGGAAATCTGCGAATACCGAACGCATAATGCAAGTTGCAAAGCGAATTTACAACAATAAATTGAAATTTCGCAAAGTATCCAAGTACTTCAAAATCATCTATCATCTTGATTTAATGAAAATGTTAAACAAAGTTTTAACTACTGATCAGATTGATGTTTTTTCTAACTATGTTACAAGAGGTACCGGCAGTGAAACTAGCAAACAACAAGCTGGAAATGTTGCAATAGCAAAAATGGCAGTTCATCTAAGAAGTGAACCAAACAAACCAGGCTTTGCAGAAAAAGACAATGTAGTTTACACAATTCAAGCCGGCAAAGTTGCAGGACAAATAACAGGAAATGAAGAAACTTTTGTTGATGGAACAAAATCAACAGTTTTTGTCGAAATTATGGCCTACGATAGTTCGGTTAATTCTAAAAAATACTCAACTCCAGTTTGGGCTTGGAAAAATGGATTTTTATACATGAGCAAACAAGAAGCGATCAATAAATATGGCAGCTTAAGAGTTGAGGACATTAAAAAGACTGATACAGATTCATTTATAAACGACACTTATAATTTCTTACGCAATCTAAACCCATTTTAATAATGATTATCAAATATTTTGACAATATTATTAAAGGCTCTGATCGAACAGAATTTCTTAAAAAAGTTAATTCTGGCTCAAAGCAATTAGGATTAAATCCTAATTGGGTATTACTTGTTATGAATAGTGAAACTGGTGGAAAGTTTTCAGCATCAATAAAGAATCCTGTTAGCGGAGCAGTGGGCCTAATTCAATTTATGCCGGCAACTGCTGCAGCATTAAATACTTCAACACAGCAGTTATCTGTAATGACACGTGTTCAACAGCTTGATTATGTGTTTGCTTATTACAAACGCTTTATTGATAAAGGGTATAAAATAAAATCGTATGAAGATCTTTATTTGATAACATTTTATCCTTACGCTTTGACAAAACCAGATTCATATATTTTTGGATCAGAAGTAAGTAAAGCTAGAGCAGCAGTAATTAAACAACAAAATCCATTTGATTATGATGGTGATGGATATATTTCTAAAAGTGAATTTAAAAAATGGATTTTCAAGAACAAGGTTCAGGGAAAGATCCCATCTGATCAAATGAAATATTTGTCTGGAGACAATTCAATTTTTAGCAGTCTTGCAATTCTTGCAGCGGCAATTTTAACAGCAAAAATAATAATACCATAATATGAACTTTGGCCCTGAATTCAATAGTAAAGGAATAGCGTTGCTAAATGCAATTGAGAAACTTCTCACTAGCATTGGTATTGGTACATTTAATACAGGTGTTAAACTCGATGAAAAATATCTTGCAGGAATAAAATATGTTATTGAAGATGGAGAAACTCTAAATATTCCTGAATACTATGAATATGATTGTACAGAACTAATTGTTGATGGTGATATTGAGTGTGATGGTGAAATAGTAATAATTGATTAAAACTAAAGATATGAGCGGAATTAGCATAAAAAAAGACAATGCTCCAGTAGCAGCAAAACCAGGAAAAGTCAAACTATTCCCGAATGAAAATGGTAGATATAGTCAAATTGACGAAAACGAAAACATCAAAGAATTAGCGCATACAGATGAAATACCTGAGGTTCCACGAGACATAAACGAATTAAGTGATGAAGATAGCTTGCTAAAAATTGAAAATGAATACTTCTCAGACTGGTTTCTTCCATCAGTTGACGAATTACTCGAGATGTATAATATCTTGCACCTTAATGGTCTTGGAGAATTTGAAGAATCTCGATATTGGACTAGTTCTGAGGACGAATTTGATCCTTCAACTACAGCAACATGTGTACATTTCGCATTAGGTATCTCAGAGCTAGCAGCAAAAGCAGCTGTATTAAAAGTTAGAGCAATTCGCAGTTTCACTAGCACTCAAATTTACAATTTGTTTGATAGCGGTGAAGCAGGTGGAATAATATTTTACATTGATGATTCCAACCCTAATAATCCAATTTATTACGAAGCAAGTAATGTAGATGCACCTGATTCTGAGTTCTCGAACATTGTAAATGCTGCAATCGGCACAACTGGTAGTAACATTGGAGATGGGATTAATAACACAAAAGATATTTTAGACCAATTTGGGCACCAATATAGTGCAGCAAACAGAACTAGAGGCATTACCACAGATCTAAACTTAGTTAAACCAAAGAACGGTAAAAAATTAAGAAATGTGCATGTAGTAGGAATAAACCAAATAAATAAAAGTACTAATAATTATATTATTGTTGAACCTACGATAAATGCTTCAACTAATGGCCAATTACTGATAGCAGCTTATGATAAAATTAAAAAAAGCTATCCAAATGGATCAGCGCTATCATCAACAAACAGAGCGCGAATTATTTTAATGCCTGGTAATTATTACCTACTTAATAAAGGAATTAAACTTGACACTGAATTTATTGATTTAATAGGCTTTACAAATAATAAAAACGATGTTTATATATTTTCAGATGCTCAAGCTTCAAATTCAGGCACAATCTTGCAAACAGCAAACGATGTAAGGTTGGCAAATTTTACAGTAGAACTGAGAACAGCACACCTAAACAGTAAAACAGATAAAGATTCTGCTGGATATTTCCCTACAAGTGATTTAAAAAATACAATTATTACAAATGTTGAGTTTAAGGATCCTGCGCATTCAGCAGGAGATTTTTATAAATCAATGCGCACTCATATAAAATATTCTGGAAAGTACTATCAATGTGTTGCTAATGGTTGGCAAAGTTTTGGTTATAAAGGTGAAGCATCTGGATATTTCGAGGATTGTATTGGTGGTCATCAAGCATTTGGCTCTGCTGGACTAGTTTCAGGGACTTTCATTCGTTGCAAAGGATTAACAGAATGTTTTAGTCCACAAGGAAATTTAACTGGAAAAATATATTACTGCGAGGGTTATGGAAAGGCATTCAGACCAAGTACAAACTATATAGATGGAGGATATATTATTTTCTCAAAGTCATGGGGTGATGAAGGTTTTCCTACCATGTCAGTAAATGGCGGAAAAGTAAGATTGTGTATAAAAGGTGATGATTCAGAAGTAAATCTTGGTTAATATGACAACAACTGGTAAAGACAATAATTTTAATATCGCGATCAATCGTATTGCTGGAGTTATAATAATGCTCCTTTTAAGTGTTATTGCTTACTTTTTAGCTGATACCAACCAGGCAATTAAAGAAAGCAACAAGAAAATTGAAGAAAACAACAAGCGACATAATGAATTGCTTCTTAAAGTTGAGACATACAAACTTACTCAAGAGAATAAAGACAATCTCACTGAGGTTAAGATTATGGAACTTGATAACCGTGTAATTGTAATCGAGAACAAGTTAAAAATCAAATAAATGACTAAAAATAAAAATACCGGTAAAAATAAAGGAGCACAATGTTCAGGTTATAAAGTGTTTCCTGATGGATCAAAATGTAAGGGTTGTCCTGATTGCGTGGGCGCGAAAAAAGTAAAACATACATTTACAACATTTTCAATAACTAAAAAGAAATAATATGAAAACAATTTCTCAAAACCGAATAAAATTTGTTTTTCGCACAATAATAATATTGGCGATTGGCATAATAGCAAGTTTCCTAATAACTTTTGTTTTTCCAGAAGTATTTAGCTACTTCTTGCAAGATTCAACAAAAACAGCAACGTCTTTTAGACACATAAAAGACACCAAGAAATCAGAAATTCTTGTTGTAATTCGTGCTGGACATG
>JAQVGK010000178.1 GCA_028696755.1 Bacteroidales bacterium
GTATCACTTGTTAAATTAATGAAAACATTAACAATTAGCTGATAATGAAAAAAGTAAATTTATTATTGTTTATATTTCAACTTTTAGCATTTAATTTAATGGCTCAAGAATCAGAGCTAGTAAGGCTTTATAAAGAGTTTCCCGACAGTCTTCTAAAATTGTATTATTATCACAACGATGAAGTACCTGTATTTTCGCAAGATTCGAGAACACATTTTTTGAATAAATGCTATTACGACAAGAACAGAGACGAATACTCGGCAAATATGTTCCGAGAAATTGATGGATGGTACGAAGGTGCGGATTCGAAACCGATGCCTGACACTACTGCCGAAGATTACAACTCGTATGATTATGAGGATAATTATGTTTTGAAGATTCACGAAGATGTTGGACGCATCAGCTATGAGTACAATTACGAGGGACAGTGTACTAAACTTGATTTTATTTTGGTTCGTGAGACCGATATGTATTATATTGTATTGCTAGAACAGTATTTGCCTGGAATGGGAGTGCCAAACTTGCAGGAATTTACAGCTTATAAATTTGATTTCGACAATAATCTTATTAGTACAATTCCGATTCCTTTACCAATCTTTGGGTGGGAAGATTTCTATCCAAGAAGGAAAGCTAAAAAAATAAGGAGAGATTTAATTGGAGATCTTCGCATGCCATATAAGCTTAGTGTTTCTGATAATTATCGCGAGGTGTTTATTTGCATAAGTCCCGATTTAGACGATTTGGCGTGGCGAATTATGCAAACTTTAGAGTTTGGTGAAGAAATAGGTATTGGTGAAGCATATCAAGAAACATACTCCAAGCTTGGCTTTGATGGCTTGCCTAAAGCCCAAACATTGTGCATACGTATTCGTGGTTTTATTGTCGATGGTCCCTAAGTTGAGGGCAATTTGAGGCAGACTGCTAAAATTTTGCAGAACCCCGCAGGACGCACGCAAGTAAATCATCCTCAGCCTTCGCCTTCGCCTTCGCCTCCACCTTCATCAATAAAAAAGATTGCAAAAAAATTGCAAATCCCGAAAAAAATAAAAAGAAATTGTATCTTTGCGCCAGTTAGAGTTATTAGCTCAGTTGGTTTAGAGCACTAGCTTGACAGGCTAGGGGTCACTGGTTCGACTCCAGTATGGCTCACAAAATTTGAAAGCGTTGAAATTACTGTGAACTTTTGATGTAACGCTGTGATACCAGTCCTTTAAACTGGTATTTTTTTTAATTTGTTTTTTGCTTTTTTGTCCTTTTTATTCCTTTTTACTTCCTTTTAAAATTGCATAATAATTGAATTATTACTAAATTTGCACTATAAAATTGCATTAAAATTGCACCAAAATTGCACGAAATATGGCTTCAATATCAATTATTTTAGACAATAGAAAACCTGGTATAGATGGTAAATTTGCTGTTAGGCTAAGATTAGCTCATAATTCAAAAACTCGATACATAACGCTGCCATATCGCTTAACCGAAGCTGAATGGGACTTCTCAAACTCAAAAATTAAAAAAACTTGTACTAGTTACTATGCAGATAAAGAGAATTTTGCAATAGCTGATTTTAAAAGATCGTTCGAGGAATTTACAATTAAATTAAATTATGAAGACGATATATTGAATTATTCTGCAGCAGATCTTATCGAGAAATTCAATAATTTAAAGTCCGGTAAAAGCTTGACATACGTGGATCAGTTGTTTGAAGCTTACATTAAGCTTAAATTAAGTGATAATCCTTCCGGTGGCACTGCGTATCTTTATCAAAATACACTTGCATTACTAAAAGCATATAAACCTGAGCGAATCAAGATCAAAGATATAAACACATCATTTCTAATAAATTTTGAATCTTATTTGAAAGGGATCAATCAGAAAACTAATACTATTTCAATAAATCTAAGGAACTTACGCTGCATCTATAATTACGCAATAAAAATTGGAGTGGTGGATATGAATTCTTATCCATTTAGAAATTTTAAAATTAAAAAAGAGAGAACATTACACAGAACTATTGAAATTAGTGATTTAAGAAAACTTCTCAAATATAAAGGGACTGAGGCACAGAACCAGGCACTTGATTTATTCAAATTAAGTTTCTTCTTGATGGGAATTAACTTTAAAGATCTATTATATGCGGAAAACGCAAAAATTTATAATGGGCGGCTTTACTTTAAGAGAGCTAAAACTGGTATTGATCATTCAGTTAAAATAACACCGATCGCAAAAAAAATAATTGAAAAATATAAGGGCGAAGAGTTAATGTTGAACATTCTCGAAAATAAGTTGCTTTTCGCTAAAGAAAATAGAACAACTCAAATTCACACAGATGTTACTCGAACAGTCAATGATCATTTAAAGGATATTTGCACAAAGTTGAAAATAAATTTAGATGTGAGCACATATTTTGCACGACATACATGGGCCACAATAGCTCGAAAAATCGGAATTGATTACGATATTATACAGTTAGCACTTGGACATTCAAACAATGATGTAACGGCTGGTTATATTGAATATAATTTTGATTTAATTGATGCTGCAAATGTTGCAGTTATTGACTTTGTTATTAAAAATAGGATGCACAAAAAAACGTGAGCAGATCTGCTCACGTTTTTTTAGTTGTTTTAGACAGTTACTATTTATAATAATTTTGACCCTGTAACTTTATCATTAGGATACCTTCTTTGCATTTTCTTTCCGGCTTCTTCCTTTGATTTTGCACCAACTCTATCAAAGCTTCTTTCAGGATCATTATTAAAGTAAACTTCATAAAGTTTTTCCAAAGGACTTTTTCTTTTAAATGTGCTTTGTTTATTTACTTGCTTTTTCTCTACACTTTTTTTTGCAGATTTTGCTTTAACGACTTCGTCCTTTTTCTTTACAGAATTTGATTTCTTTGCAGATGATTTTGCATTACTTTCATTCAGCTTTTTTAGCTTTGCGCGTCCTTTGGCCAAAGCTTTCTTTTGAGCTTCTGACAATACTCTTTTTTTTGCTGGATTTTTACCATCGCTTTTTTTCTTTTTGCCTTTAGTTGTAGTTGCCATAATATTATAAAATTTAAGTTAGATTAATGAATTTCACTTTCGCTGGATCAATATATTTTTGAAGTTTTATCGAGAAAACAACAAAATGTAAATGAGGCCCCGTTGATCTTCCAGTACTACCGACTAAACCAATTTTTTCTCCAGCTTTAATTTTTTGCCCTTTACGAACTAATACTTTGCTTAAATGACAGTAACCTGTATGTATTCCTTTTTTCTCATGTAGAATTCTAACACCGGTTCCACACATAGTATCTTGCCATACGTTTATTACCTCTCCATCGAGAGGGCAAAGTATTGGAGTTCCAGTTTTTGCTGATAAATCAATCCCATTATGAAATTCTTTTGAACCAAATAGAATGCGATATCCGAATCCTGATCCAACAGCAGCACCTTTTAAAACCTTTGCGGAGTTGTTGAACATTCTGGATAATAGAATAGCAGTAGCAATTGCAGTACCACCAAAAATCCCGATTCCTATTTTTTCTATTTTATTCATTTTATTCAAAAACAGTCATTTCTCCTTTACCGCCAAACCTATTCTTTTGACCAATGGAACTTACAACACCATTCGACGCTTTTAAAACACAATCAACATCATGCGCATAAGTTTCTTCACCTCTAAAAATGCCGTCCTTAGTTACCTGAAAAACAAAAATCTTAAGCAAATTAGGATATTGCTTTTGTATAGCTCTAATATCATCAGGTTTCAAATTCAAAGATTGTACACTGTCATAAATTGCATAATCAAATGAAGAAAGATCATCAGGGATTTCCTTATATAATTCTATACCAGGAATATTAGCTTTAAGCCTTAAAACTTTTTCTTGCATTGTATATGACTTTCCTTCCTCATTAGAAATGTAAGCAACTTTTTCATTTTGTTCTGCCACTGCTTTTGAAAGCATAATTAGAAATGTACTTTTGCCAGCTCCAGGACCACCAAAAATCATTATTGAACCACCTTTTTCAGGTTTTCCAACAATACTATCAAATTCACTTGGTAATGATTTTAATTCAAAGCGAATTTTTGCAAGTTCACTAAATGAAATTGACTCATTATCATTCGAGTTAGTGTTTAAATTTTTGTCTTCTTCTATCCCAGCTAAAGAGCTAGTTTTTTTCTTAACTGGAGAAGACATTTTCTTAAGAAAGTCATAGTTATCAATATTTACTTTTACATGAGTTGCTTTTGATCTCTTACATTCAGTTTCTAGGCTTTCAATTCTCTTAGCCAGCAAACCAATATTAGCATCTTTTGACTTAATAAATACTTCTCTGATAATCGTAATCGCTCCAATTGGAACAGTTTTATTATCAAGATCCGTAAATAGTCTTACGTAACTTTCTGTTGCAAGTGATTTAGATTTATCAATGCCAAATAAGCTCTTTTGTTGAAAATTTTGTTTTGTGCGCTCATCGTAGTATTTTGAAATTACTAACGCAACATTGTAAGCAGAACCGTCAGTTCCAATAAGTTCTTTACCTAGCTGATTGAGTTTCTTATTATCAAGAGATCCTCTTTCGTAGGCAACTTGTAAAATCTTATAAGCAGCTTGATCTTTTTTGTTCTTTAAGTACTGTATGGCCTCTGCAAAATATGTGTCTTTAGTGTCAGATTTATCAGTGGTTGAAATAGCTTTTTCAGCCTTATCAAATTCTCTTGATTGCATTGTCTCTGGAACTAAATTGTCTAAGTCGATTCCTTCGATCAAATAGTTAACAGCATCACAAGCGAATTCATAAGCTTCGAGCAAGTTTTTGTCCTTATCTCCTTTTGCTTGGCCAGCCCAGCCGCGTAAATATGTTACAGAATTAACTCTATTGTATTGTAATCCCATAAGATCACACAGAATATTTGCTCCAATTTCTGCAACTAATTCTTCATTTGCATAAGCAAGTTTTGATTTACCACGGCCAAGACGGTTCGGGTTATTAGTTGAATGTATTATTTCGTGAAAAAGTGTGCTGTAATATTCTGCAATTTCTTTAAACTGTTTCACTTGAACAATGTGAATTTCGTCTTTGCTGTAAATTGGTGGATTTGATACATAATATGCTTTGTCAGCTTGATCATAATATACTTTGGGAATTCTTTTAAGCTTTTTCAGTTGATTCAAGAAGTTCTCAATATATTCATTTAACTCATGTTCTTTAAATTGTGATAAATGATATTTTGGAGCCTTAACACCTTTTACATAATCAACATTTATTACAGAATGCAATTTAGGAAGTCTAAATTTTACATGAACTGTCTTTGTTACCTTTGATTCTTCTGTAATTGGAATAAAGCTAATCGCGTTGATGATTTTATCCTTGTCAAGAATTTCACCACCTTCGCTCTTAAGTTTCTTTAATGTGATAAAATAAGGAGAGTTTCCAACCTTTTCTTTCATTTGAAAGATATTATAAGCGTTGTTGTAAATGTTGCCATTTACATTTTTGAATCCTAGAATAACTTTTCCTGAGTTGTCAAAAATCAGAGATGGGATCCAGGGCTTTTCCCATTTTGTGAAAAGGAATGTTTTTATATCATTCAGCAACTCAATTTTAAACTTTTCTTTATCATCTTTCCATCCATCTAAGCCTAAAAAGCCTTGAAAATCAAATTTTTTTGCCATAATATTTCTTTTTGAATTAGTATTTTTAATAATTTTGTTGCGAGATTTTAAGTGTATGCTAATTAAAAGGGTTTTATAATTCGGCTTGAGATCATTAGCAAATCCCAACAGTGCCGTGATGCTATCATTTTGATAGATTATTTGACCCTCACTTAAAATCTTTTTTATTTGGGTATGTCTTCGAGGGTGATTAGATACTACGTTTAGTTCTTCGTCTGAATCAACAAAAGAAACAAAGAATAGTGTTCCTTCAAATTTGAATGTCTTAATATAACATAATCTTAAAATTCCATTTCTATCTTTTGATTTAACAATTAAAAGAGGATTCGACAAAGTTGGTTTAATTAAACCATAATATTTCTGACGAAGTTTGTTTTCGACTTTAAGAAACTGATCTATGTCAATTATTGATATTCCTAATGGGGTTTTTACTTCTGAGTTTGGCCCGAAGTCATTTAAAAATGCTTGAAATGAGAATTGCTTTTGTGGAAAGTTGTCAGCAAGTTCAATCAAAACATTCAAGAGTTTTTCTATGTCAGCAAATTTCTTCATAAGAATAATAAAAAAGTGGATGCCTGCCCCTAATCAGACACCCACCGATTTAGAACCACCGTTCCCGTTTTATATAAACTACCCTATTGTAAATAAATCTAGTTTTTGGATTTTTCGAGGTAATGGTAACTAGCAGGGGCCTTTTTCTAAAAAGAAATGGATCATACCATTTGTCGTATTTCCCTCGATGCACAACTTGAACTAGACTGTCAATGATCTCAAATTTTAGATTCTTTATTTTGTTTTGCTGAATTGTTCCTGAAATACTATTAAAAGAATCGCTGTAACTAAATGCACTTACTAAAGTATCATCAATAATAACAGTATCATATTTGAATTGAAAACTGTAAATTATATCGCTGGTTATTGAAGTTGTTGTATTGTACATTTCAACTCTTTTTAACTTAATTCTGAGATCATTAAGTTCTTTTTCCATGCCAGGAATCGTAATTTGCTTAGCCTCATTTAATGACAATTGCAGAACTTTGTTTTCATAAGCAAGCCTGTTTGATTTTGTTCGATAAACTCTAGTGTCGCTTAGTGCAGCATCTACATTACTAATTTGTCTATTTGAGTTTTCGACAAACTCAAAATATGTTATGACTAACCAACCTATACCACAAATTGCAGATAATACCCACAACGGAGCATAAGGGTATTTATTAATAATCTTCTTGATAATCGTCCACATATTAAATGCTTTTTATTGTTGCTTCGGTTTGCTTAAGTGCGGCGTTTGTCATTACACTTCTCATAATTGTGTATCGTGCCATATTAGTATCTTTCTGACTAAGAAGCATGTGTAAAATTTTAACAAATGTTTCTCCAATCACACCATCTATTCCACCGTTTTTATCAATCTCTTGTTTTGCTTTTGGGTTAAGAGAAAAATAAGTTTGTATCTTTTTGATTGCAGATTTTGCGAAGGTGTATCGCTTTTTTCCAATCGCAATTGAATTTG
>JAQVGK010000179.1 GCA_028696755.1 Bacteroidales bacterium
CTGTCAAATTTACATCACCATCTTTACCAATATCTCGAGATGCATCCGGAGCATCGCTATTAACACCCTTTAGCCAACCCTGCAAAGTATATGCATAGTCGAGAGCCTGAACTTTGTCGTTGCCAAGCTCGACGCGTGCCAAAGGACCATGTTTGTAATAAAAATACTTAGCATCCTGCTGCCAGTTTATATTATCGTCGCTGGTTTCTACATGAGTAATTCTATTATCGGCATCGTACCAATAACGATGATGGAACTGATCGGGCTCGCCTGTCTGATAACTTACCTTTTTAACATTTCCGCTAATTAGGTCGTACTCGTAATCGATGCGCTTATATTGCTGACCAATATCTGCAAGTTCTACAATACGATGCACCAGCGATTTTACATTACCGTGATTACAAATCCGAGCGAGCTTTGGGCGGTAACATTGTGCTGCGAGGTTAAGTTTGTAGGAGTGAAGTATTTCTCAAAATCTTTTTCAAAATTACTGCAACCAAAGTAAAATAATATTGTCTTTTGATTAACTTTACATTTTTAAAATATAGTTATGAGAAAGCTGGTTTTACTTTTATTATTTGTTTCGTTTTCGGTAATTTCATTTTCACAGGTTTATAAAGCTCACGACGCTTCTGCCCGAGTTAATGGTGCCGATATTGTTAGATATGAGGAGTATACAAAAGTTCCTGTATTTATTCATTTTTTACCTTCAGTAAATTTATCGGAAGATAAAGCTCTCACTTTTAGCAAGAGCTTCTTTGCTGGGACAGGTAATTCTTTCGAGTTAAAGAATATTCAAAAAAATAAATCTGGCGATCAAACTCATCGCTATGTTCAAACATTTAACGGAATTCCAGTTGAGTTTAGCGCATGGAATCTACAAGTCCGTAACAATCGTGTTTTTGCGATGAATGGCGATTTGCTCGATAATCCGCAAGTAGTTTCAAACTTTACACTTTCCGAGAATCAAGCATTGGATGCTGCCCTTGCTCATGTTGGCGCCGACCTTTACATGTGGTAGGACGCTGGCGAAGAGCAAATGCTTAAAACTTTCAAGAAAGACCAAAATGCTAGCTATTTTCCACAGGCAATAAAAGTATTGGTACCAGCACAAGCATCATTTAAAAACAACGAATTGCATTCGGCTTACAAGTTCGATATTTATGCGAAAAAACCACACAAAAGATTAACTGTTTATGTTGATGCAAGCAATGGAGATGTGCTTTTCTCAATTTCTCAGTTGTATGGCAGTGATGAAGTTGGAACTGCAGTTACTCAATACAGTGGCAATCAACAGATAAATACTGAATATACTGGTGGTCAGTATATATTAAACGACAATACACGTGCTGATGGAATTCATACCTGGGATTGTAATATGAGTTCCGACTATGATGCTGCAGTTGATTTTTACGATGCCGACAATAACTGGAACAACGTAAATGCAGAGCTTGATGAATATGCAACAGACGGACATTTTGCAACTGCTTCGACCTATGACTACTATATGAATGTTCATGGACGAAATAGTATTGACGGAAACGGATATCAGCTTTGGTCGTTTGTGCATTATAATCTTGTTGAAGCTGGTTATAGTAGCAACATGAATGCATTTTGGAATGGTCAATGGATGACTTATGGAGATGGCACAGAAACTATTACACCTCTCACAACCGTTGATATTTGTGGGCACGAGATCACACACGGACTCACATCTTATACTTGTGGTTTAAATTATCAGGACGAGTCTGGTGCAATTAATGAGGCTTTTAGCGATATCTTTGGTACTGCAGTGGAATTTTATGCAGCACCTGCTTATGCCGATTACCTTATTGGAGAGGATATCGGACAAGTTTTTAGATCAATACAAGATCCAAATTCTACTAATAAACCAGATACTTATTATGGTAATTTCTGGTGGTTCGATTCAGGCGATTACGGAGGCGTTCATACCAACGGAATAGTTTTATGTTATGGATTTTATCTTTTGTGTGAGGGTGGAACAGGAACTAATGATTTGGAGAACGATTATACCGTTAATGCAATTGGGATGGAAAAAGCCGAACAGATTTTTTTCCGTTTGCAAACAGTTTATTTAACACCCACATCCGATTATCACGATGCTTGGTTTTACTCAATGCAGGCTGCTGCCGACTTATACGGAGCTTGTTCGTTCGAAGTAAAGAGCGTTGGCGATATGTATTATGCTATCGGAGTTGCACCCGAACCTTATGTTGATGATGTTCATGCTGGATTCGATGCGTTGTTTACACAAAATTGCGAACCTCCATTTACTATTCAGTTTATTAATCAAAGTTATAATAGTGATAGTTTTTTCTGGAATTTTGGTGATGGACAAACATCAACTCAAATAAATCCTTCGCATACTTATACAACTGCTGGTTTTTTTGATGTTCAACTTTATGTTGATGGAACAGCTTGTGGCGATGATGTAGAACTTATTGAAGATTTTGTTATTATTGATGAATCTATACCTTGTGCTACAATTTTTCCAACAACAGGCAATCAGGTTATTAACAAGTGCAGCGGTATTATCTATGATGCAGGTGGGCCAGTTGGCAATTATTACGATAATTCTAATTCAACATTAACAATTCATGCAGCAGGTGCTGAGAGCATCCTTTTAAATATCGAAGAATTTAATGTCGAGGCGGGTAGTGGCTTTGACTGTGATTACGACTATATTGCATTTTTTGATGGTAGCAATACTTCTGCAGAGTTGATAAATTCTACTTATTATTGCAATTCAAATGGAAATCCAGGAACAATTTCCTCTACGGGCGAGTACTTAACAATTCAATTTTATTCAGATGGTGGACTTAACCTTTCAGGATTTAAAATATTGTACGATTGCTTAGGTAGCGAAAATCCTCCAGCTCCATACTTTAGTGCAAATAAAGTTTACACTTGCGATGGTTTAATTAGCTTTGACGACAATTCTCTTAACAATCCGCAAACTTGGTTATGGGATTTTGGAGATGGTAATACTTCAAATGAACAAAATCCAGAGCATGAATATACTGCTTCTGGAGTTTATACCGTATCCCTCGAAGTTGGTAATAGCTATGGAACTCAGGAATTGGTTAAAACAGATTATATTACCGTAGTGCTTCCAGATGCTCCAACAATTGGTGATGTCGTTGCATGCTCAGATCAATCGTTTAGCATCGAGTATGTTGGCGATGGTCAGCTAAGATGGTTTGATTCGCCCGAAGCCGAAACTCCTGTTTATACTGGAAACAACTGGCTACATCCTGCAATGCCCGAAGCAACAACATATTGGGTTGATGAGTTTTTTGCTGGAGAAACTCTTTATGTTGGTTCCGAAAACGCCGAAGTTGGTGGTGGATATTTTGGAAACCCTAGTTATATTCATTATCTCATTTTTGATGCATACGAACCATTTTTGCTCGAATCAATTCTTATAAATGCTGAAGGAAATGGAAATCGTACTATTGCTTTACGAAATTCTTCGATGGAAATTATTAGCCAGAAAACTATTTTCTGTCCTGATGGAGCTTGGAGAGTAGAGGTAAATATGGATATTCCTGTTGGCACAAACCTTCAACTTGTTGGTTTGGGAACTCCTAATTTATACAGAAATAACGAAGCCTCTTATGTTAATTTCCCTTATAATATTGATGGAGTTGTAAGTATTAAACAAAGCTCTGCTGGTACAAATCCTTTGGATTATTACTACTATTTTTATGACTGGAAAATCAGCACTTATGATTGTGTTTCTGCATTAACACCTGTCGATCTGGTTCCTGAAACATGTATGGGCATAAACTCAGAATCAATTTCGAATATTTCGATTAGTCCAAATCCTGGGAATGGCATCTATGTTTTTACAAATTCAGACAACTCGAAATTCGATTACACCATTACTGACATCAGTGGAAAAGAAGTCCTTAAGTCTAACTCCGATAATCAAAGTTTCGATATCTCGAATTGTGCCAATGGAGTTTATTTTGTAACGATTATTTCTGATTCAGGAACTAAAACTGTAAAACTTGTTAAAAACTAGTTTTGTAATTTTAGAACAGTGATAATAATTTTTGTATTTTTGGATTAATAAAACTGTATTAACCTAAATAATTTGAACATGAAAAAACTATCTTTATTTTTTATGATTGCAGCAATTGCATCAGTTTTAATCTCTTGTGGTGATGGATATGGTACAAAGCTGGAATATGGTTCAACTGAACTTTATTACACTGATAAAGTAACCGAAAAAGAAGCTAAAGCCTTGGGTGATTATTTGGAAGAAACCAAATTTACCGAAGGTGACGAAACAAAAACAGTTCAGTTAACCAAAGAAGGCGATGTATATCAGTTCCGTATGGTTGTTAAGGAAAGCTATCTCGATGACGAAGATTACGAAGCGATAGCAGCTTACTATGCTTATACACTGTCTCTAGATGTATTCGATGGTGAGGAAGTTGAAATGCATTTCTGCGATGATAAACTCGAAACAAAAAAGGTTGTTGAAATGGATAAAGGGTACGCAGGCGATGAAGACATGGATATGCTAGAGTTTGATGGAACAGAGATTGCATACGACAAATCGGTAACAAAATCTGAAGTTAATTCTCTCGGTAATTATTTAATTGAGCAAGGTTTTACTGATGGTACAACAAAAAGTATTCAGTTTGTTCTAGAGTATGATACTTATGTTTTCAGAATGGTAGTAAGCGAAGAAACTGCTTATGATGAAGAATACGAAGAATTAGCTCGTACATTTGCTAACTCTATGTCAACCGATTTGTTTGATGGCGCTGCTGTCGAAATTCAACTTTGCGACGAGTACTTCTTACCTTACACTTATGTTGGGATGAATTACTAGAAATTTTTTAGTCAACTAAAAATCCTAATAGAAGAAGTCGGTACATGCCGACTTTTTTTTATTCTTCGCTGTCAAAATATAACTTATAGAAATTCTTTCCGTTACTGCTGTCGAAGCCTCTTTCTAGCAAACGGTGATTTCCATGCACATAAATGTGAAAGTTTTTATCAAGTTTGATTATGCTTTTAAAATCCTTAGCCTGTTTTTTTACGGCCGAATTATTTATTTCAAATTTGTCTTCTATCTGTACAGCATTTTCCTTTTCATAATCTCCTTTGTATGAAATAAAATCTTCGATAATCTCTGGATGACCAATAACTTCATCAGCAAAAAGATTTACATCAAAGCTGTCATTTTCCTTAAAAAATTTCATCGATTTATTTAATAGATCTGACTGTTCAGCCTTTGAAATTTCGTACTTAACAGGCATTTGTTCGGCAACAAAAGTTTTACAAAGCGACAGTGCATTTTTAGTGTGAAAATACTCATCCTTTCTGTTCTGAACATATAGAAAATCATCAATCCAATACATTGCTTCGGTTCCTTTACTTGTATTGTCAATTACCGAAACTATAAAACCATCTTCGCGCTCCGAATTTATTATAAGGCAAGCTTTGTCGGGCTTTTTTAGGTTTATTCCGCTGTCGAAATGCAAGCCAAAGTTCTCACCATCTTCGACAACCTGCATAAACAAGTCTTTATTTTCCGACTTAAACAAACCAATTGCATTTGTAAGTTCTCCATCAAGCTCAATACCTTCGAAATAAACTGTGTAAAACTCACCCGATTTAATTTTTGGATGCATTGTTTGCCTGTAAAGGTGCATAGCAAAATTTCTGCTTTGCTCGTATAAGTTGCCAGGTTCATCAAAAGCAGCACAAGCATAAACATAAACTTCGTTCAAGTTAAGCTCCGACTCGTGATAAAACTGATAAAACTCAGGCTGTTTAAACGAACCAAGAAAATGCTCGGTAAGAATAAGTTTGTCGTCATCGCTCAAACTGCTTTCGCTTTTTGATAAAACCAGTGGCTCGTCGTTATTCTTGTTTCCAACTTTGTGAATTACTAGGTTCTTTATTTCTGCTGAATTGAATTTAAGTGTCATGCTTTTTTTATGCAAAGATATTTTTTTAAGCGCTAAGCACAAAAATTCTGTAAAAATTTCCAGTATACTAGGAAGCCCCTTCAGTCTTTTTGTAATCGGTATACGATATTTTCAGTTTTTAAGTACTGACATACCACTTACTGCTTACAAAAACACCAATTTAGAGTAGCGCTTGCGCTTTCGTGTTATAGTGGCTAATTCTTTTTTTTGCCACTAAAGCACGAACGGCTTTAGCCCTCAGCGAAGCTAACGACACTAAATCCCACGAAAGACTTTGTGTCACCAAATTTAGTGTAGCGCTTACGCTTTTGTGTTTTTGTGGCTAAATACTGTTTTGCCACTAAACCCCACAAAAAGCAAATTTTGCAATAATTTACCGACATACTGATTACTGATTACCAAAAGTTTACTAATTTTAGTGTGGCGCTTACGCCTTCGTGTTTTTGTGGCAAATATTTTTTTTTGCCACTAAAGCACTAAGAACACCAAAGTACACGAAACAGCAATTTTTTGCAGTATCCCACCGACATACTGATTACCGATTACAAAAAGTTTACTAATTTTAGTGTGGCGCTTGCGCCTTCGTGTTTTTGTGGCTCTTTTTCTTTTTTGCCACTAAAGCACGAACGGCATTAACGGCTTTAGCCCTCACAGCCTGTCCCGATTTATCGGGAAACACCTTTAAAATAATATGTAGTGTGAGTAAATCCCACGAAAAAGTCAAATTTTGCAGTACACACCGATTACCGATTACAAATTTTTACCGATTACGGTTCCTGAGCTGAGGTTGGTGAGTTCGTCAAACCACCGAAGGACCGATCACTGCTTACAAAAATTTACCAAAGTAGGTTTATCGTCATTTTGTTATAAAATCTGATTCATGCCCAAAAACAAGCCATTCGTTGAATATTTTTGCATAAAGAACTCTTGGTTTGTAGTTTTGCTGTGTAATCAAAAAATAATTTTTATGAAAACTTCAGTTTTAGTATTTCTGGCTATCATTCTATCAGTTTTTTCCTTTGCACAGACCTTCAAAATAGTCGATACTGGTCAGCAAAAGTATTTTAATAACTCTTCCGAAATATCTGCTGCGTCGGATGGCACTGACTTTTATGGACAAGATGCAAATTATTTAGGCTATCAACCCTCTTACACAGATAATGGAGATGGAACAGTAACCGACAATAATACTGGATTGATGTG
>JAQVGK010000180.1 GCA_028696755.1 Bacteroidales bacterium
CAGATGTGTATGATGTGTAATTTATTCCGGCATATTGCTGTAAATAAACTCTTTGATTTAGCAAGTCAAACGCAGCTATACGAACTTCGAATCTGTTTTTAGCTCCGATTATTTGCCTAATAGAAGCATTTACAATCATCATATCCTTATCGTAATTTAGCTTGTCGTTTTTATAAACATTCCATTTAAAATTTCCTTCAAAATAAGTCTTTTTGGCAAATTGCCATTTTACACCTGCATTTGCATTAAAACTATTAATGGTCTGGTTTTGTGTCGTTTGAATTGAATATTTTACATTATTATTCGAGGCTGAACCTGAAAAATTAAAATTTAATTTTTTGCCCGCTGTAAGATTAAGTCCAATTTGTCCTGAATAATATGCACTGTTTGTTACGTTCTCTGTTCCGTTAATAAACACGGGACTGTTGTCATATCTAGCTTGCCCCGACATACTAAAACTTAAGACAGTTTTTATTATTGGCATACTGGACCATAGATATGTATTAAAGCTATTGCCTCCCTTAACGTTCTCAGGTCTTGAGCGCGTAACATAACCAACACCATCAACAAAGTCTGTGTACTGATTGTAAACTATAGAACTTTCGTTAATACTATAACTGGCACTAAGAGAGAGGCTTTTAAAACTCGCACGACTCCAATAATGAATTCTTGCAGAAATATCATGAGATAGTTCAGGAGTTAGGTTCATATTTCCTTCAATCTTATATAAAGGATTGCTTAAAGTTACAATTGGTTGTAACTGAGTTAAAGTTGGTTCATTTACACCATATGAGTAATCGACATCAAAACCTAGATTATTGGGGAGTTCATAGTTTGCCGAAAAGTAAGGAATAAAGTTCTTATAGCTTTTTGGTGATATGGAAACGAAATCACTAGCTCCTTCCATAATCGAAAATGTTCCACCTTGATTAATAATCTGATAAGCACCGCCAATTGCTAGATTTAAGCCTTCGTAACCATAATTAAGACTTGTTCCAATTCTATTGTATAAAACATTTTGATCGTAAAAATTCGATAAACTATCAATTCTAAAACTACTATTTAGAATATCTTTTGCAATTTTTCCAGATTTATCATTGTTTAGCGATAAATTGAAAAAATTCATTAAAGAAAAGCGTTTGCCAAATGGTTCAACAAACAGAACACTAGATTTGTATAAGCTTCCCGAAGTAAGACTTTCGTTAAGAAGCATAATCTGTTCTTCGGATGTTGTGGCCATGTAGAAACTATTAATGTTTTCTGCAATTTGTTCAGAACTATTGTCGTCGATACTTGCCGACCCACTTATTGCAAAAATACGACCTGTCTTTTTAAAACTGTGCTTGTATATTCCTAATGCTTTGATCGAAAATGAGTTATTGTCCGTACTATCGTTAAGTGAATTTGAATTAATATTTAAATAGTCTGGCGTTTGGTACATCTGATTTTGAATTTTTTCTCGCAACAAACCAGAAATTCTTGAATCTATTTTAAAAATTACCGTGTTACTTGAATCAAATTCGATTTCAACTCTAGAGTTAATACTATGAGCATAATTGAATTGTTTGAAATTTATAGATTCATCTAGGTTATAGGAAGTGTCCGGTAAAAATGTAAATCGCTTTGATATTTGGTCGTATTGTAGATTGGATTGATTATAAAAATATCCCAGATTGAATTTAACCTTCTTGTTAAAGTAATTGTAGTTAGCTCCAGCTCCAGCATTTTTTGTAAAGCCTCTACCATCATAATTGCTTCCCATCATTGTATAACTCATATACCTGTAGCGTCCGCCACCACCACTAAATCCAAAATCTCCGTTATCATAATCAGAATAAGCAGAATTTCCTTTAAACTCCGCATAATCGTCCCAGTTCACACCTGTCTCGTTCATATTGTTACCATAACCAATAAACGACAATTGAGAAGTTTCATTAAATCTATTATAACTCCCGCGAGCTGCCCATCGGTCTTCAGTTCCACCAGCAATTGTTGCCTTTCCAAAGTAACCTTTTTTGTATTCATCTTTCAGTTCTAGGTTCATAACCTTGTCCTGAGTCCCATCTTTTATTCCAGTAAGCCTTTGCTGTTCCGACTTATCATCATAAACCTGCACTTTCGAAATTGCTTCAGCATCAAGGTTTTTTGTTACGCTGGTCGGATCATCACCAAAGAATGTTTTACCGTCAACATAAATTCGCTTTACATCCTTACCTTGAGTAGAAATATTTCCGTTTGCATCAACGTCGATACCGGGAAGGCGTCGCAATAAATCTTCAACAGTTGATCCAGGAGGTATTTTAAAAAGTCTTGCATCGTACTCCACAGTATCGCCACGAATAAATAATGGTGCTTGTGCAGATTTAATAACGACTTCCATCAGAATTTCGGCAATTGGCTCAACAGTAATTACACCCAAATCAACATCCGCAGTCTGCGAAATTGGAATGCTTTTCTGAATTGGCATAAAACTAATATGCGAGATTTTTAAAATATACCCGCTGTTTTTTACATTTCGGAAGCTAAAAAAACCTTCAGAATTTGTTGTTGTGTAATTAACAAGAGTTGAATCCTTGCTGTTAAGTAGCATCACTGTGGCAGCTGGAACAGTTTCGTTTAGCGTATCCTTTACCTGAGCCGTGATGTTTATTTGCGACACCTGCCCTACCAAAGAACTACTAAAAACCAGCAAACCCAAAATCAAAAGACGGCAACTTCTATAATTCATAAGTTTGGAATTAAACATATTAAAAACATGCAATATTATAAAAATATTGTTTAAGCAGGATTAAAAATTTGTTAATATGTTTAAATTGTGTATGTACTTAACCTTTTTAAAGTAGAGGGCATAATTCTACAAAGCTTATTTTCTAACTAACTTATATGTCCAAGGTTTCCCGATAATATATTGTTCTACATTCAAAAGTTTGAGTCTTTCTTTTTCTAAAACAACCTCTTCTTTTGTATCAAAGGAGTTTGAGCAAATAAAGTAGAAGTAGTTTGACTCATCCATAATTATTGTTGTTTTTAAATTCAATTCTCTTAATAAAATCTTTTGTCCTTGCTTTGCCGTTTCTAAATTTGTATAAGCTCCAATAATCACACAATAAGTTGCATTGATTTCCGATTCATCAATAGCAGAGGTTGTTGAATCACGGTTTTCATTCACATTGTTATTTGTATTACTTTTTGTATCAAAGTTACTGTTAATATTATTTTTATCTGAAGGTTTTTCGTTTTCAGAATCGCTAACAACTTCATATTTTTGCTTTATTTCCATCAGCATTTTCAAATCTTCATCGCTTAATTTAGAATTGTTTTCAAGTTGTTCAATCTCTTCTTTTAGTTTAGTTATGTCGTTGTGATTTTCATCAATTTCCTTTTTTAACTCTTGATTTTTATAAATAATTTCATCAATCTTTTGAGATTGGTTTTCTATGTTCTGGACAATTGTCTTGTTTGCTTGCTTATCAGTTTTAGTTGACACACTTTGGTCTTTTCTTTTACCGATGCGATAGCCAACAATTATTTCATAGGTAGAACCAGAATATCCTGAAATCTGGCCAAGACTAAATTCGTATCCACACCCAACAGTAAGATCGTTGTACAAATTGAAAGCCACAGCCATATAGATATTGCTATTAGATCTGTATCCAATACGTGAAAGAATGACATTATCATAGTTAAAATTTACTCCAGCTTCAACTTGTAAAGGAAGTCCAATCGTTGATCTTCCAAGAATACCAGGCTCAACAACATATTTATCTGCTCCAAATTTGAATGCATAACTAAGGTGTCCGGCAAAATGCTGAATAAGTTGGTAATTAACATAATTCCCATCTATTGGGGATTGATAATAAAGTTTTGAACTTGTAATTTGATTTGCGATAAGACCAAAATTAAGGTTTTTGAATTTATAATTTAAGCCAGCATCGCAAGTAAATCCTGTCGAATTTTGGATATTGCTAAAAATCAATGGGTCGTCAATTTCATCCGTTCGGATTTTGGTAAAATCAATCTGCGAATAAATAACACCAGGGCTCAAAGCAAAGGAAATGAAGTGCATTTCGCCTAATTTCAAGGTATAATTATAAGTACCTGATATAAATGTTCTATTAAAGAAATTGTCAGAATCTGATAAAACTAGTATTCCGAGACCAACATTTTTATCAGATATTTTATGGTCCAATGACAACACTGATGTTTCGGGAGCACCTGCAATATCTTTCCATTGTTGACGGTTTAGATAAAACACTCTTGTTCCTGATTCTCCAGCCTTAGCAGGATTAAACATATAAGGATTTACGAAATTGAAGTCAACTAGAGGAATTTGCTGAGCATAAAGGACTGTAGAGAACGTAAATATCGTAAATATTATCAATAAATTTTTCATAGTATTATCTATTTCTTAAAAGTGAGACACTTCCTTTGTAAACAACATCAGATTCTTCAAAAACAATTACATAGTAATATGTGCCATCCGGTAAAATGTCGCCGTTTAAGTTTTCGCCATTCCAATCATTATTATATGATTTTTTTGAATAAACTAAAACTCCCGTTCGATCAAAGATATTAACCGTACACGTTCCATAGCTTTCAATATTTTTAATTTTCCAGGTGTCGTTATAGCCATTACCATCAGGAGTAATAATGTTATTTGGCGAGATTTTAAAATCGTCTATAACCTCAATCATAAGCGTATCAGTGTTTTTACAGCCGTTTAGGTCTTCGCCTTGTAAAATATATGTAGTTGATTCGGTTGCATAGCAGCTTGGGTTAGCAATTGTTGGGTTGGAAAGATTTGTTGCTGGAAACCAATTGTAAATTACACCACCTGCACCAGAGAGTTGAATTTCGTCTCCTTTGCTAATGCTTATATCTTCTCCTGCATATATACTTGGCAGATCATATACTTGAACGTATCTGATTAGAGAGTCGATGCAACCGTGTTGCGAATGAACAGACAATCTTAATCTGTAAAAACCAGCATTATCGTATAAATGGTTAGGTTCTGAAAGTATCGATCCCGATTCGTCACCAAAAGACCAATCGTAATAAATTTGTCCTGATTGAATATAACTTTGATTTAATGGATTTATCGGAAAGCCATCACATACATTGTTAACGATAAAATTTGCAATAGGCATGTAATCAACAGTCACCTGTTTTGCTAAGCCGCCTACGCATCCGTAATTTGAGACTACACTAAACAACACCTGATAAATCCCTGGATTTAAATATTGTTTTACTGGATTTTGTTGTATCGAATTAGTACCATCTCCAAAATCCCATGTAAAACTGTGAATACTTCCCGATTCGATTTGGGTAGCATCGTAAAAATATGATTGTTCCCCGTCGCAAACATTCTCTGAATTAAAAGCCACATCTGGTAATGGATAGATACTTATTTGCTTTTCAACCGAATCGGTGCACATGTTGTTAATTGATGCGTAAAGTTTTACAGAATAATCACCGGCTTGTGCATAGAGGACCTCAGGATTAATTTCGTTTGATGCTTGCGAATTCCCGAATTCCCACATATACTGTGCCGAGCCAGCTTGATAAGTTGTTAAATTCTGGAAATTGGCGATATCATTCAAACAAACATTACTAACTGTAAAATCTACGTTTGGCAATGCATTAATATTAACGAATTGCGACACACTACTTTGACATAAACTGTCAGATATTGTATTTAGTGTCACTAAATAAGTGCCTGGTGATGAATAGTAATATGAAGGAGATTGCTCGCTTGACCCAAATCCATTACCAAAGTTCCAGCTGTATGAAAGATCACTCCCGCTATAAATGGACTCATCAATAAAATGTACAGAATCGGTAAAACAAACATCATTAAAATTAAAAACAGCAAGTGGCTGAGGGTTTACAGTAACAACTTTTGATAAAGTATCAACACAATTATTGTTTGTCGTTGCTGTAATTATTACATTGAAACTACCGTCTGTTAAATAAATGTGATGAGGACTGTGTATATTTGAAGAATTTCCGTCACCAAAAGTCCAAAAGTAACTTGCGTTACCGCTTTCAAGACTGCTTGTGTTTTGGAAAAACATATCCGACCCAAGGCAGACATTGTTAACAGAAAAATATGGATTTACGCGTGGAAATACTTTTAACACTGTTGTAAGGGAATCGGCACAACCGGATATTACATGATTTGCAATTAATTTAACATTATATTCGCCAGCACTCGAATAGAGATGCATGGGATTTTGATCAGAAGAAGTTGAATTATCTCCAAAATCCCATAAATAGTGTAGTGCGCCACCGCCTGGAGTAAATGTATAATTGTCGAAGGATGCACTATCTCTATCGCATAAATTTTGAGTTACAAAGTTAACGGTTGGAGAAGGACGAACAGTAACAACAGTCACAGCAGAGTCGATACAAGAATGATTAGACATCACAATTAGTTTTACAGTATAATTTCCGTGAGCTGAGTAAGTGTATATTGGGTTAAAAGAGTTGTTTCCATCTCCATTGCCAAAATCCCAGTTATTACTCACAATATTTCCAGAAGAAATTGATGAGTTGTTTTGAAAGTTTGTTGCATGAGTAAAGCATACTGTGTCGAAGCTAAAAGAAACAACAGGAGTTGGGTGGATAACTATTGTTGCAAATTCAGAAAAATCAATCCCACAAACTCCACTTTGCAGTTTAGCTCTAAAACTTGTTGTTTGAGTTAAGTTACTATAGTTTAGAGTATGATTTATGTTTAAAGTATCTTGCCAGGTAGTTCCAAAATCGTAAGAATATTGCCAATTGACAATTCCACCTGAGTAGTCTGATAGTAAAACTGTACCACTGTTTGCTCCACTACATGCTTCGCTTTGTCCGGTTACAATTCCACCCCGCACTGATGGTGAAACATGTAATAGAACCTTGTTGCTATATAATGCGTTGCAAAATCCACTTTTTACTAAAACTCGGTAATAGCCTGTTTCTGTAAGGTTGTCGTAATACAACGTATCATTCGTGCACTGAATTGTCATCCATGGGTCGTTACCTGATTGGGATTTTTCCCAATGTATGACTTCTCCTGTAAAACCTGATAAGTCAAAAAAACCTGAGTTAGAACCAAAACATACCGAATCGGCACCAGATAGGATTCCGGCATTTGTTGCAGGAGAGA
>JAQVGK010000181.1 GCA_028696755.1 Bacteroidales bacterium
TTGCTAAATATTACAATAGCATTGGACCACGAAACATTGCGTTGGAATATGGACTAGAAGATAAGCCGAGCATTTCGTTAAAGGTTTTCGAGATTTTTAGATCGGGACAAACAGTTTCGAAGGATGATTTGCAAACTCTAAATGATTTTAAACTTATGCAAATATCGTGGATTTACGATTTAAACTTTGCATATACACGAAGTTTGGTTCACGATAATGGCTACGCGCAAATAGTCTTAAACAGCATGAATTGCGAGGCGGATAAGGTGGAGATAATGCGGATTTTGAGGGAGAATGGGTATTAGGAAAATATTACAATAAAGCATTCTGCAAACTACTTTTCGACAGCCATTGTTTGAACGGCTCTGCTTTTGGAGAAGGGATTGATTGAATTATTCGAAGAAGAGTTTCTGCATCTGCCACATCTGTTGCTCTCATTTTACCATCTTCAGCCATCATTTTCAACTGTCCCAATTTTTGGGACGTTTCATTTCCTTCAGCTTTAAGCTTGGACTTTAAGGCATTCCAGTATTTGCGAGGTCTTGGGCTATCTGTAAGTATTTCAACAACATCAATTACTGAAAAATACCAAATTTCTTTCGTATCATCCCAATGTGTCCTAACTTTCTTTTCCTCAAATAATTTTATACTACTCATACCATTAAAATTTATCAATTCACAATTTTTCCAATTCCCAGTTCTCTAAGAAGGTTCTTTTACTAATATCTTATTCTAAAATTTGCTAGTAAGCTTTATAATTATTAAGTAATACCTTTCGATTGATTTTACTCAAAAAAAATGGTCATTCAAACAATCAATTTTAAAAACTACGTTCCTACATATCAAACCCGTTCCCACTAAACTTACAGCCCTTGATAGTAAGATTTTTGTCGTTGTTAATGAAAGATGAGATTTTATTGTTTTTAAATGTACACTTAGTAATTGTTAGATCAGATGTTTTAAGTTCTGCATTTTCTTCTTCGCTATACCAAAATACTTCGTCAACGCAGAAAAGGTGAGGCATAAACTCGTTTGTAAAATTGTCGTAAAACTTACATTTTGTAAAGCTAACTTCTTCGGATTGTGTAATTTCGACAAGGTTAAATTCGCCGGTATTACGAAATATCGTTGATTCGAAGTTTACATTATAGCAATTGTAAATATATGCTAATCCGTATGAACAATCATAAATCTCTGATTTCTTAACCAACACATTTGTGCACATATTTGTCATAATTCCAACTGTTCCGCTACCATATAAACTACAATCGCTGATTTCGATAGTATAACACGAATCGAAACCGAGAACGCCACCCATACAATAACCAGATTCGGTATGACCAAAGGTTATTCCTTCGAACTTAAGATTAGTGCAATTTATAAAATACATTACCCAAGCATATCGAGGCTCAAGCAAAATTGTTGCCTTCCCTCCTCCTTTTATCGTAAGATTCGAAATCTCGTAGATATTTGGCTCGTATCCGTCAAAGTTATCCACCAAACTCACATTTGGATTATTAATTTCTTCCATAATTTGGCTGATATTGTATTCGCCGGGTGCCAGTTCAATTATAACATCCGACTGAATCGCGTTCATAAGATCCAGAGCGTTATTAACTTCAACTTTTATTTGAGCATTCAAACTAGCAAGAGCAAATGCTGACAGCAATAATAATGCAAGGCTTAGCTTTTTCATAGTTATAGGTTTATTATTCTTTTCAAAATTAGGAAAATTTGAATAAAAACCATTTGAGAATGAGATTATTTTGGGGAAATATTAATGATTATGAAAATTGATTTAATGTCACTTAGTTTAGAATATCTATGTATATGTCCGCTGGACAAAAAGTGCTATTTGATTTAGCTTTTTACTGACGTTTATGTCCACTGGACAAAAACGAGTTTTTTTTAGAAAATTTTAAGTATAAAGGTCTTGGAATAATTAGCCCGCTAGGGCTTAAATGTCAGTAAAAAACTTAATCAACTACTAAAATCACTCCTTTGTCCAGAGGACATTAACTAAACGAGACTAATAATTGATAATTAAAACGCTAAATCAATTTGTTCTCAGCATTTTAAAAGTCATAGCCTATTCCACCACAATTTTCTCAAATACTGAGTTTTGATTACCTCTAATTTCAATAAAATACATCCCTTGATTCTGATTGCTAAGGTCGATGGTGATTGTACTGTCATCAATTTTAGTTTCATAAACAACGCGACCAAGAGCATCTGAAACAATAATAGTGTTATAATTCTGTAAATTGTTGGCCTCGATGGTTAACAATGCGGAGGTTGGATTGGGATAAATTGAGAATGAGCTAATATTATTTTCAATTCCAACAAAAGTTTCAACAGTTACATCCAAACTGCAAGTAGATTGATTCCCTGCTTCATCTTCAACAGTCCAAACTACAGTTGTTGTTCCTAAATCAAAGACACTTCCTTCTAAGCTGTTAGTGTTGCTATAGTCATTGATTACAGATGAAACCGAACAATTATCAGTAAACTCTAATGGATCGAGTTCTGTTCCTTGTACAGTATAGGTTTGACTAATATCATCGGCAATTACAATAAAGTTTGAGGGGCATGAGATTGTTGGGGCGATGTTGTCATCCAGAAGGCCACCGTCAGAAATAATCCAATTGTTTGGGTTTCCTGTTAAAATATCATGCGCATTTACAGCTGCACAAGAATATTTACTGTTTCCTCCACTAAAATTCACACTCGGTGTTAGGTTTTGAGCTGCCCAACCGATTAGTAGTGAGTTGTAATTTGCGACAGAAAGAGTAACATCATCGAACATATAACTCATATCAGTAACGTTGCTCACATTCCAGTTGCCAATATCTTGATCAAACGAAGATGCGTAAAAAAACATTGAACTCATATCATTCACATTTGTTACATCCCAGCTACCTATATCTTGATTAAATGCTGATGCACCAGCAAACACACCTGCCATATTTGTCACACTACTTACATCCCATGATCCGATATTTTGATTAAACTCTGTGGCATAACTTAAAAAAAGTGCCAAATCTAAAACCCCACTAACATCCCAACTTCCAATATTTTGGTTGAACATTGTCGCACCACAAAACATCCACTTCATATCTATCACACTGCTAACATCCCAATTATCAATGTTTTGGTTGAATGAATTTGCGGAATTAAACATAAATTCCATGTCAGTGACATTGCTAACATTCCAATTTCCAATATCATGATTAAATAAAATAGCGTAACGGAACATTGAACTCATATTCTCCACACTACTTACATCCCAATCACCAATATTTTGATTAAAACTATCTGCATGATAAAACATATAATTCATATCAAGTACACTACTTACATCCCAACTTCCAATATCTTGATTAAATGCAACAGCATGATCAAACATTTTGCTCATATCCGCAACATTACTAACATTCCAACCTCCAATATTTTGATTGAATGCTGAAGCTGAATAGAACATTCCATTCATGTCTGTGACATTACTCACATCCCAATTCCCAATATTTTGATTAAATGATTGAGCGTAACGAAACATCATACTCATGTCATTAACATTACTAACATCCCAACTACTAATATCAAGATTAAATGCGGTTGCATCTCCAAACATATAACTAAGATTTGTTACTTCCGCAGGAATATGATTAGGAACTTCTATCAAATTAATTGCATGATAACAAGAGTAAGATAAATCTGTTAATCCGACCTCTCCAAAATCATTAATTTTCACCAGTTTAACTGCACTTGAATTAGAACAGCCTTTAAAATGGGTTAAAGTTCCATTTATTGTAACAGTATAGATACCATGACTGGTATAAGTATGACTATAATCGCCTTCACTTGTAAATGCCTGTGTAATTTCGTCACCCCAATCCACATTAACATCGACTGTACCATATAATAGTAAGGTTATAGTTGTGCCAGAGGAAAGATTTGTATTAAACTCGAGGCTCATTTGTGCCTGCAAAAAGTTAACAACAAAAAATAGCGTGGATAACAACAGAATTCTTTTAATCATGAGACAACTTATTTGTTTAACAATGCTTGTAATCAACTCGCCAAGAAAAAGAATCATTTTGAGTAATCACTCTACAAATATAATCAATTTACAATATCAAACTCATGATATGTCTAAAATAGTTGATTCTAAAACTGGACAGTCATTTGAAACAAGTCCTGATACAATTTTTTCATTCAGTTCACGTTTATTATTTTGTTAACTTTGAACTCCTAAACCAAACATATTATGAAAAACCTCTTCCTCAAATTCAAAACTCAGATTGCTAAAGTATCTTTGAGCATTTTAGGTTTTACGCTGGCAGCATCGCAATGTCTGGCGCAATATATGGCTATCAGACCGCAAACAAATATTTCTCTTAGACTTACGGGAATAGCAGATACAATCAGCAGATTCCGGATTGTGGTTAACGATTACGACACCTTGTATTCATCATGGGAAAATAAATATTTCTATAATTTTAGATTTGATTCATTCGACAATAAATGCAAAGTCGAAATAAGTGAGGACTCCCCTATTTCGGAGCAGAAATTTGAGCTAATCACAAAGATTATTGCAATAAAACCTGAAGATGAAAATCAAATAGAAATTGAACTAAAGGCAAAAGAATAAGCAATGCTTTCTAAGCTTCGTAAACAAACTGCATTCAGGCTTTTTCGATCGTACCGAACAAACGCGGTAAAACTTCACGAACTTAATAGCTTATTTTGGGAATGTACACTTCGCTGCAATTTGCATTGTCTGCATTGCGGAAGCGATTGTTCGCACAATTCGCTTGCTGCCGATATGCCATTAACTGATTTTTTGGTTGCTCTAGATTCGATTTCGAAGCATGTAAAACCTAAAAACATTTTTATCATTTTCTCGGGTGGCGAGCCGTTAATGCGTAGCGACTTAGAAGAGTGTGGCAAAGCTGTTAGCGAGCGAGGATTTGATTGGGGAATGGTAACAAATGGACTAGCACTTAGCAATGCTAGATTAGATTCTTTGATGGAATCGGGAATTAAATCCATTAGCATAAGTTTGGACGGTTTAAAAAATTCGCATAATGCATTGCGCTGCCATTCCAACAGTTTTGACAAAGCAGTTGAGGCAATAAAAAATGTTGCTGCAATTTCTAATTTCACATTCGATGTAATTACTTGCGTAAGCGAATTAAACATACATGAACTACGACAAATAAAGGATTTTCTTATTTCGCTTAATGTAAAGCAATGGCGAATAAATACAATTTTTCCGGTAGGCAGAGGAGCTCAAAATAAAAAGCTAATGCTAGGCGATAAGGATTTTACTGCATTAATGGATTTTATTGCGATTACCCGCCGCGAGAACAAAATTCACTTGCAGTATTCTTGCGAAGGTTTTTTGGGTGATTATGAATCGAAGGTACGCGACAGCTTTTATTTTTGCCGAGCAGGAATAAATATCGGTTCTATTTTGGTTGATGGATCAATTTCGGCATGTCCAAACATGAGAAGCAACTTCATTCAAGGTAATATCTACAAAGATGATTTTATGAATGTTTGGAACAACAAGTTCGAAAAGCATCGCAATCGTGAATGGTCTAAAAAAGATCAATGTAAAAACTGCAAAGACTTTAAAAACTGCGAAGGCAACGGTTTGCATTTATATGATGAAAATGAGCAATTGCAGGTTTGCCATTTAAAAAGGATTATGCAACAAAAAAAATGGTGACCTCAGCCACCATTTTCATTTCAATAAGTTTATTTACTTTAAAACTTTCCTAACCTTTGGATCGGATTGTTTCCAAGCATTTACTTTCTTTTGCATCTCTCCGCTTTGTATTTGATAATCAATAAGTTTGCGAATTTCTTTTGTTGAATATGAGTTCTGATTTTCGCCGATTCTAACTGATTGGAAGTCCGAGGCTTGACCTTTTACAGGTCTCATAGACTTATCTTTCTTTGCCTTGGTTACTGGCTGATCTTGTAAAACGCCACCTACAAAGTGTAAAGGATCGCCATTCTCGTATGTGTAGTAATAATAATTATTGTCTTCGTTGTACTCGGCAAATGCATCAAAACCGTCAGCTACCAGCACAAGGTAATAATCTCCTGTTAAATATGGCAATTCGTACTCCCAATAGAATTTCTCAGCAGAAGATCCAAAAAGTTCCATAGACACGTAATTTGCGACACTAGTTTGTCCTGGAATATTTAAATAATTTGCCCATACATCAGCATAAGGAACATTTGTGGGTAATGGATCAGGTCTTGCATAAAATCCGTAAGTACCATAATCATCGGTGTACATATCGTAAAGTACAATTCCATAATCATTTGCATCATATGCATTGTAATACAAATAAAGAATATTCCAGTCATCTGAAGCATTTAAAGCATTTTCGCCGGTATTATAAACATTGTATGATGCTTCGCGCCAGCGGTCACTATCTCCTGTGCTTGCAACATCATTCAATTCCCATGCTTGAAGATCGTATCCCGAAGTAGGATCATTAAGATCTGGTTCCTCTCCAACGTTATTTGCAATAAAACATGCGTATGCGAAATAGTTTTGCTGAACAAAATAGTTATAATCAACCCAAATACAACCATTATCGCCCCAATCATCACCCCAAGAATTAATAACCCTAAATGCTCCGTTCGGACCTTTACTATCGTCGTAACCACAAAGAATAAGGGCATGGTATGCATGTTGGCCAGTGTAACCATAAGTCTGACTGGTAAGAACCGCATCACCATAAGCATTCATAAACTCATCTCCTAGCTTCGCTCCAAACACAATTGCTTTGCCTTGATACAAATACCTTTTAAGGTTATCAACGGTTTCTTCTATCTGACGATAATCAAGAATTTTATTATCGGCAGCTTCGGTAGTCCATGACGATTGAGGAGAGGAGGTACAGCTACCTAAAGATGTATAAGGCGCAGTACTCATTTTTGCAACACCTCGTTGCATCATCACATCCAGAGCAGCCTCAAAGGTTGTTCCATTGCAATTTGAACCTCTTTGAGCCGAAGGAATTGCTAAGAATAGATCTTTAGGACTAAAAACTTTAGAATCATCATTCAAATCAGAAGTTGTATATCCATTCATTCTGGCAAACATATACGTTCTTAGATTGTAAG
>JAQVGK010000182.1 GCA_028696755.1 Bacteroidales bacterium
CAGGCTTTCAGCCTGATATTACAGCAAAACCCCGCAGAGTTGGATTGACTTTTTCATAAATGTTAGAAAAAAAACGCTTTTTTAATCCCAACAGAATTATCGACACACCGACCACTGCTTACGAGAAAAAATGACAGACTGCTAACTTTCTCTTGCGTGAGCTTGGGTTGTATTGTTTTCTGGCGGTACAACACGATAGCCGCAGCTTTGTTCTTCGCACAAATCTAAAGGTAGCAGTGTGAACTAATTATTACTCCGCTTACTGCAAAAAAAACTCTTTCAATTTATAATTTTTCGTATATTGCAAAAAAAACAATTCAATTTTTGGCTTATGAAAAGTCTTGCAGAGTACATATTAGTAATTGTGGTTGTATCTACAGTTTTGCTACCATCACTAACCTTGGCACAGAATAACAGCAGCAAGCCCTATTTTGACAACACTATAATTGTAAAATTCAAACCAGAGTTTAAAAAGTTGGCTGCGTCGGATGAACTTAATCAGATTTTAAGCACACAATTTTCAAAAAGCAATTCATTTACTATTCAGCAAGAATTTCCACAATCTATATCAAATAAAAGTAATTTTAAAAACCAGTCGAGTATTGACATTACGTTAATTTACAGAATTGTATTTACAGATGGAAGCGACCCTGCTTTAATTTCCTCAAAGCTTGAAAGAACAGGTTATTTTGAGTACGCCGAACCTCTTTATAAAAATGAATTGCTATATGTGCCCAACGATCCAATGAATGAAACCAGTCAATACTGGGTAACAAATTGCAGAGCATTCGAAGCATGGGATGTGCACCAGGGAGATACAAATTTTGTAATTGGAATTTCGGACACTGGAATAGAGCTCTCCCACTCAGATTTAATTTGGCAAATAAAATATAATTACAACGATCCGCTTGATGGTATCGACAATGATATGGATGGCTATATCGATAATTTTAGAGGCTGGAATTTTGCTGAAAACAATAATAATGTTCAGGCTGATGTTAGTCAGCATGGCACTTGGGTAGGTGGAATAGCAGGAGCTGCTACCGACAACGGAACAGGTCTTTCGGGAGCTGGGTTCAAATGCAAAATACTGCCATTAAAAATAATGAATTCGGAAGGTGTTTTAGAAAATTCTTACCAATCTATTGTGTATGCAGCTGAGCATGGTTGCGATGTTGTGAACTGCAGCTGGGGTTCGTCTTATTATCAAAAAATGGCTCAGGATGTTATTAATTATTGTGTTATAAACCACGATATTTTAATAGTTTCTGCTGCTGGAAACACGAACTCTGAACTAAACTATTATCCATCGTCATACGAAAATGTATTATCGGTTGCCGGAACTCAGATGGATGATCAAAAATGGTCGCCAGACAACTCAATATCGCCTCAAGGCTCAACCTACTCATACTATGTTGATGTATGTGCTCCAGCTACAAACTTTTATACAACAGGACCATGGGACGGTTACCCACTAATTTGGGGAGGAACATCGTTTGCCTCGCCAATTGTTGCTGGATATGCAGGACTATTAAGATCATATTTCCCTGATTATAGTGCTAATCAGATAGCTGAACTAATTAAAGCAGGTGCCGATAATATTGACACTATTCCTTACAACATTCCTTTCGCTGGAAAACTTGGAAAAGGACGCTTAAATATGTATAATTCTCTTACAATGGAGCAGCCTCCAGCAATTGTGTTTCATGATATTACAAAGATTGAAAATGAAGGAGTTGTTACAGTTCAAGGCTATTTCACAAATTACTTAAATGATGCACAAAATCTGATAATTTCTGCTGAAATATTAAGCAGTTATGGCAGTATTCCTGTTCCCGAAATATTTACAGGAAGTTTAGCCAGTATGGAGACTGTTTCTGGCTTATCAAATATTAGCATTCTTTTGGACGAAGATACTCCTTATGATTATAAACTGTTATTGAAATTAAACTTCACTGCCGATAATTACGAATCTTCTCAAGTTATTGAATTGTTTGTAAATCCTGGATACAAAGACATTAGTACAGACAATTTAACTCTTTCTGTTACAGGTAATGGACGACTTGGATATTCCGACAATAATAGCATCACAGGAAATGGATTAGTTTATGATGAATTGTATTCCTTGTTTTATGATTGCGGTATAATCTCTGGAAACTCAGCCGTTAATCTCTATAGTTCGGTACGCCAAAACACCGATTTTAGGACAGAAGAATATCCCCAGTTTATCGATAACGACTTTTCTGATTATCAGATTAGAACCGAAATTTCGGACTCTAATGATGCCAATCCTGCTGGAATCACCATTATTCAAGACGTTTTTTCCTGGAATGGAAGTGAGAATTCATCATTTATTATTGTCGATTACAGCATTATTAATTCGAGTGCTTACGATATCGAGAATTTCTACTTTGGCCTTTTTGCAGATTGGGATTTGATTGATGCAGCAGCCAATTCGGTGGTTTATGACGAGACTCGTGGATTTATGTACTGTAAAAGCGACAACGCTCAAGCTATGAATGCTGGGATAAAATTATTAAGCGATCAAGCTCCAAAGAACTATGCCTTAGCTCAAGTTGACGGAGGTGATGGAATTATTGATATTACTGATGGTCTTTTGGATATTGAGAAATTTCACATGATTTCTAATTCTACTGACGGAATCAATGAATCGAGCGATATGGTAGTTTATTCGGGAGCTGGCCCTTTCAACATAGCAGCAGAAGATACAGTTGTTGTTGGTTTTGCAATTATTGCTGCCCCAAGCATTTTTACAGTTAACGAAGCAATTGAAAATGCTAGCAACTTATACACAGACGTTATACATCCACAAAATATTAACAATCAAACATTGCAAAATTTGTTAGTATTTCCAAACCCAGCAGTTAACCAAATTAATTTCAGAAATATTGGATATATTAACCCAAACGCCGAACTAAAAATCATATCGATTACTGGCGAAACCATATTTCATATTAACAATTTCTCTGGCGAAAGTATTGATATTACAACTCTTGAATCAGGATTGTATATTATTAAGCTTGTGGATGGCGATAGAGAATTGGTAAAGAAAATTACAAAACTATGAAAATCGCATAGTATTTATTTATTATAGTATGGGTAAAGTTTTTGATGCCGACCGAAAATCAGAACTTATTCATCTGTATTTTCCGTCATCACCGTATTGTAAGAATTGTAAATCTTGTTAATAACTTCACTATTCCGCAGAATTTCACTCTTATGCAAATACCGGTTTATAAAAAATCTTTTTCTGTCTCACAAAATATCGGTAAACAAATCTTCACAATCAACTAGCGGTTCTTTTTCTGATATTCAAAGAAAACTTTAAAGTCTTTGTCGGCATTTATAAAATAAACAGCAAAACCATAAGTAAGTACTAATATCAACATTATAAACCCTAATGGAGACTTATCTATAATTGCAAACATGGTCAATAAACTTACCAATATTCCGATGATATATAAAATTGAAAGGATAGTCCTCGCCCAGTTTTTACCAATAAAAACAGCGTAGAACAATCCAACCTCAAATCCAAGTCTTATCAGTACTTTGGTAACTTCAAAAACGGTAAACTGTCTGAAAGTGAGAAAAGAAAAAGCCATTACAGATACCGATACTCCAATCATAAAGAAAAAGAATGTCACAGTTTTTTTTCGTCCCTTCTCTGCTATTTCTTTCTCGATTTGCTTTTCGTTTTCTTGCTTTGCAACAAGTTCATCCTGAATATAGTCATTACAAATGCTTTCGAAATCGGCCTTAGCTCCTGTTAAAGAACAAATCAATCCAAGATCTAAATCCGGCTTTCTGTTTGTGCATTTCTTGCAAATAATTAGTCTTTCTTCTCTTGTCATATTTTAAATATAATAGTATTGTTTAATTAAAGACTTTAACAATTCAAAATTAGTATAAACATCCAATTATCAAATTATAAATATGAAATTAATTTAAATTAAAAAATCAAAATCTTTATTTTCTGTCATTTTGTTTATATCTTCGTCAAACAATATTATCAACTTAAATATATGGATAAAACAATAATTAAACTCCTGTTTGGATATAGTGGTTCGATCACATCGCGTGAATTTAGAATCGGGATTTCAATTTTAATTATGCTTGTTGGAACAGTTTCTTTCTTAAATTTAGATGCTGTAATAATAAATTCGATAACCAGATTTATTCCATATCAGCCCTCTAGCATAATATATCTTCAACTAGCTCAAAATTACAAGCCAAACTTTATTCCGATAAATTTTATTTTAACATACTCAAGCTTTATTCTTGCTTTTAAAAGAGTAAGAGCAATCAGTGACAGTAAAGTATTAGCAATTATTTCAGGGATTACGAATTATTTATTTTTTACTTCTCTCCTTGTATTGGTTATCTTTATTATTTATCTTTACAATATGTCTGCATATGAAGCATCCTTATTTCTCCAAAAACCAAATTTTCTTTATTTTACGATTTTCTTAATTGTGATTGGTTCAGTTAACCTTATAAGCCTGTTTTTGATAAATAAAACGAACACGACAGAAAATATTTCAAGTAACAAAATACTAGATGTGTCGAATTATAGCCTTAAAATTGGTAGATTAATACTTTTTACTCTTTTAGCTGGGTTCGTTATTATTATTTTTACAAAAGTCACAGGTTCTGGACAAAATATTAAGTTCTTTAAAACTGTTTTTAGATTAATCTCTTTGACTACCTTATTCTTTTATATAAAATACAGCTGGTATCGGCTCCGCGATGCAAACATTTCCGTTATCTGGCTTTTTATTTCTTTAGTAATATACGCTTCGATTTACATTGTACGTATATGGTTAGCTAAAGACCACCCAAATGTTTTACAGGATTATAATTTTATTGCCGGAATACTTATAAACATTTTTATTGCAGCACAGTATAGTTTATTCTTAATTCCAAGCTATCGTACAGAACAATAAAGAATTCATTTGTCCATAAGATAGCGTACAACAATCTTGCTTTTAGAGATTCGAAGACGGTTTAGAAAAATAAGATTAGGAAAATTTACTCCACAATCTCTGGCATCTCAATATTATAAAAGCGGTAAATCTCTTTTAAAACTTCGTCTGGATCATTATGTTGAATAAAATGAACTTTGTTGCCATCGAATAAGTAGTATCCAAAATATAGCTCTGCATTTCCATGCTTTTTCGCAAGTTTTTTCATGTCAGCATCGCTTATTCCTTCGGGTAGGTCAACTTTGAATTGTAAATTTTCGACTGGATATTCCTCGAAATGCAAATAAATATCACTCACAAACCAGAACCAGTCCTCACCACCCTCCTCGCGATATTCATCAAGCTTTTTCTCATCTGCCCAGGGAATAATCATTTTTTGCTGCACACCATCAAGTTCAAATTTGAATTTTTGGACTTCTTTTTTCGACAGATTCTGAGCATTTAATCCAAGATTTAAAGATATAAACGCTAAAATTAAAATTGATGTAAATAAACTTTTCATTTCGTTTGGTTTTTGGTTAATACTTCTGTGGTAAAAATAAAAATAATTATGAAAATAGACAAAAAAAAGCTGCCCCTAGAGACAGCTTTTATTTAATTTTTCAGAAGATTATTCTCCAGTAACAACAGTTGTGTAGGTTTGAACAAAAAGACCGCCACGTACTCTTACGTCAACAGTTGCAATTTTGGTGATTCCACCGTTTCTTGCAGCAGTTTGTATGCTTCTGTCGCCTTTAAAAGGTGGAAAACCAAGAATTACCTTGTAGCTTGATTCGCCTCTCTTTGTAATAGTATTATCAGTAACCAATAGTGGTCCCGAAACTGTGCAAGCAGTAAATGCAAATACTAATGCAATGCTTATAATAAAATATATTTTTTTCATGTTTATCAAATTTTAAAATTATTCACCTGTAACAATTAACTCATAATTAGAGAAGAACAAAAAAGTCTTAACTTTTACGTCCACTGTTGCAATTTTGGTAATTCCGCCATTTTTACAAGCATCAGCGATGCCGTAATCACCGTTCATCACCAAACTGCCAGTTGCAACAATATTTCCTCCAGGATTTGGAAGCCCAGGAGCACCAAAAATACACATAGTTGAAGATTTTCCAACTTTATCACCAATTTTATTATTAGTTGCTGCGTAAGGAACAACTACCGAGCAAGATGCAAAGAATGCTGCAATGCTTACAAAAAGTATTAATTTCTTTATCATTTTTTTGTCATTTTAAAGGTTAGTAATTATTCTCCTGTCACAGTTGTTTTGTACTTTACAAAAAACAGAATAGCAGTTGCTTTAAACTCAACAGTTCCGATTTTTGTAATACCTGCATCTTTGGCAGCTTTTTCTAATGTTACATCAATGTTGCCAAAATTGGTTGATTTTGCAACTCCGGTTTTAGTTCCTACCGGATTGTTTGTTACTGTAACAGAGTGAGCAATTGTGCACGAACTCATAAATGCACCAACTACACCTGCAAGCAATAAAATTCTCATTTTCTTCATAAAAAATCATTTTAGTACCCCTACTCATAAGGCTTTTCGGATTGCGCCCCGTTTAATGCGGTTTCTGGACTCCGCTTAAATATTTTCGATAATATGATAAAACAATGCTTTTTTGAAATATCAGATAACAAAAATATCAAAATATTTCAAATTAAAAAATAGTAATCACTGTTTTTAGTGATTCTAAATTATTAAAAAAGTGACATCAGATTTTAAAATCACAAAAAACAAATTACAACGGCGCAGCCCTCACGCAAGTAAATAACAATGATTATTGCTAAGTTTGTGATTTAGCTGCACCGTTGTTATTTGGCGTTTGTGAATTTAAGTAGCAAGGTAAATGGACAATGAGATAATCTGTAAAGTAATCTAAAGATTTTTTCCAAAATTGCTTGCACATATTAAATTATTGTTATTTTTGTTACCGAAACAAACTAACTAATAATTATATGACCAGATTTTTCAAATCAATTATCCTTTTGATTGCTGTTACAGCATTTTCTTTTACATTAAGCGCACAAGATGCCAGAGTTGGTGAATTTAGCTGTAAAGTTGAATTCCATTGCGCAAATGGAAAAAAATTACT
>JAQVGK010000183.1 GCA_028696755.1 Bacteroidales bacterium
TTTTTATTTATATCTTTGCTCATGTCGTTTTTTATTTTTTGCAAAACAAATTTACGACATTAGGGTGAACCCTTATGGTAGTAGCCCTACTTTTTAAAAAAAATTACTCGGTCAGTACTGATTTTTAAATGATTTCTTGACTTTTTACAACATTAGTGATATTTTTGAGTTATATTGAGAAATGATTAAGCTAATTTGATTAATTAGTGATTTTGAACTGAAAAATTCTTATTTTTGTAACATAAAAAAGTTTCTATGGGTACTGATGGCTAAATACTGTTTATCTGAATGAAAAAAGGTAATGTTTTAACAATGCTAACTAATGTTTACGCTGGTAAGATTGCATTTTTTGGTTCATTAGCTTCAATTATTGCTGTTATAATTATTTTTATCACGGACAAGAATGCTGTAATTATTGCACTACTTTTTTTCTGTATTTTATTATTGGCATTTTTTTATTTCCTTCTCAAAGTCTTATTAAAATTAGCGCCCAAAAGTGGAAGTGATTTTGATAGTCAATCAAATTTTATAAAATACGAAGCAGTTTCGGAGAACAAAATAGTTCATGAAGTTTATAGACTTATACAGTGTAAACAACCTGTGCTTAATGAGTTTATTTTTAATTATAAATGGACTGGTTCATTAGAACCAAAAATAGAATCCAATCTTCAAATTATCAAGAGTATCGTTAAATATAACGATTCAAATAAGTATGATGAAATAGTATTATCTTTTAAAAATCCATTGTATTTTAACGAAACAAGGGTAATTCATATCAAAATGGAGCTTGACGATACTGATAAAAAATCGGATACTTTTTTATCTAGCCGAATACTTCAGCCTGTTGATGTGATTCATTTTCGGGTAGTTTTAAAATATCGAGATGATTTTGAAAATGCCATACTCGAAAAGATAAGTATGTCATCTGTGTTATCAAAATATGAAAAAATTAGAGAGATTGCCTTTGATAAAGAAACACATAGTTTTGAGCATCATTTGTTGACTCCTGATGTGGGATATATTTACAGGATAAGATGGAATCGGTAAATATTGATTTTATCTCATTCCTTAATTTAGCGCTGAAATTTTATTGAAATGAAGTTTTCTAAAAATCTTGATAAATTTGTTGCTCTGTCAGTTGCTGTGTTCAGCCTGTTGATTTATCTTTTTACTCTTGCGCCAACAGTAACTTTTTGGGATAGCGGAGAATTTATTGCTTGTGCCGACACTCTGCAGCCAAACCATCCTCCAGGAAATCCAACTTATTTGTTGCTAGCCAGAATGTTTGCTATGCTTGCCATTAATCCAGTTCAAACTGCATGGCTTGTGAATTTGTTTTCTGCTGTGGCTGCGTCGCTTTCTGTATTTTTTGCTTGCAAAGTGATTTATGGCTTAAGCAAATCTCTACTCGAAAAATTTCCCACAAAAGGTTTTAGCATCAGCGATAAAGAGAAAAATCTTATCTCGCATTTTGCCTCTGTTACAGGTTCTCTAGCCTTAGCATTTGCTACAAGCTTTTGGGCCATTGCAACCGAAGCCGAAGTTTATAGTCTTTCTGTTCTATTTACGTCAATGATGGTTTGGATGATGATGAGGTTGAATGATGCCGAATCAAATTACAAAAGCAGATGGATAATTCTGCTCGGACTGATAGCTGGACTTTCGGTAGGCGTTCACTTGCTAAACATTCTGATTATTCCTGCTCTTGTGATGATGTTTTATTTTGGAAATTTCAGGTTTTCGTACAGGAGTTTTGGGGTTGCACTTGGGCTGGCATTTGGAATCATGCTTGCTTTACAGATTTTTATCTCTGGATTTCCAGTAATGGCTTCGTGGTTCGAGCGGTTTTTTGTAAACAGTCTTGGAGCAACATATAATACCGGTCTTTTTGTTTTCGCAGCATTTGTAATTCTTCTTTTGGTTCTTGGAATTTATATCAGCGGAGTAAAAAATCGCCGAGTGCTAAATCTTATCTTCACAACTTTTGCCGTTTTTGTATCGGGATATTCGATTTATACGATGGTGTTAATCCGTTCTGCTGCAAATCCGCCAATAGACCAATACAATACAGAGAACATTTATAACTTTATCTCTTATTTAAATCGAGAACAGTATGGCGAACGTCCACTGTGGAAAGGACATCAGTATTCTAGTCCGGTTAATTTGGTGAGTCCATATACCGAAGGTTATGAGATTTACGACACAGTTGGTGGTGAATATAAAGTTGTAGCTCATAAACCTGTTGCAAATTACGAGAAAGGAAGCTCAAAAGTATTACCGAGAATGTGGAGTCGTGATCCTTTGCACGTTTTGGCTTATACCGAATGGACAAATGCAACAAAAAACAGTGTTCCCAGCTCTTCTCAAAACTATTCTTTCATGTTCCGCTATCAGTTTTCGCACATGTATTTTCGGTATTTCATGTGGAATTTTTCGGGACGACAAAACGATATTCAATCTCATGGTGGAGCTATTTCCGGAAACTGGATAAGTGGCATTGGTTTTCTCGACAATATGCGATTATCGGATCAGGATGCAAAGCCCGCATTTCTTAAAGATAATAGAGGAACTACTTATTACTTTTTACTGCCTCTTTTGCTCGGTATAATTGGAATAATTTATCAGTTTAAAGCCGATAAAAAGAACCTGTTTGTTGTAGCTCTCATATTTGTTTTTACGGGAATAGCAATTGCTTTTTATCTGAATATGACTCCGTATCAGGTTAGGGAACGAGACTATGTTTATCTGGGTTCATTTTTCGCTTTTGCAATTTGGATTGGTCTTGGCGTGATAGGTTTTTACCTAATTATGAGGAAATATATTAAGCACAAGTTTTTGATCTACGGAACTGGAGCTCTCTGCCTTGCTGCTGTTCCTGGGCAATTTCTTACTAAGAATTATACTTCACAGGATAAATCCGAAAACGATTTTGCTTATCACTTTGCGCTTAATATGCTGAATAGTTGCGACGAGAATGCAATTTTGTTTGTGTCGGGCGATAACGAGACTTTTCCTTTATGGTATCTTCAGCAATGCGAAAATGTGCGGGCAGATGTGAGTGTTGTCAACTTAAGTTTTTTGAATAACGATTGGTACATCGATCAAATTCAAAATGCTGGAAAAGCTTCGTTTAAAATTCCACTATCGGTTTCGAAGGAGAATTATAAAGCTGGAAAAGCCGAAATTTTGCCAGTTATTAACAATACAGCAGCATTCTACGACTTTATTTACATGCTTAAGCATGACGAAATTCAGTCTGAGTTCCTTAAGATTCACGACGAGTTTTGCAGTTTGCTACGTAAATCGAGATATGATATTAGAAACAAAACTGAATTCGAAAGTTTCGAAGAATACTTTAAAAATATCAGACCATTGGGTAGTAACAAGGATTTTCTAAATTACTGCTCTCTTGTTGTAAATCTGGAAGATGATGAGGTAAGTAGAGCTTATGGCATTAGTAAAGACGAAGCAACAAATCTGATAAAAATGCTTCAGGAATTTTTGATTCTAGAAAAGGGATACACCACAAATCCAGATATTTGTCTCGACTTTATGTTTGTCGATGACACTGCATTTATGGTTAAGACAGGCTTTTATGATTATCCAGTTAATTATTGTCCGGTACGCGATTTTGTTTGGCCAATAAATAAGCAGGAAGTAATGAAAAGCTTTGCAAAAATTGGTCTGCGCGAAGATTTGATAATCGATAACATGAAATGGTCGCTCGATACCGCTCGCAAAAGCCTTAATAAATCGGATTTGATGGTTCTCGAGATCATTCGAAGCAATAAATGGGAGCGACCAGTATATTTTAGCTCGGTAATGAGTAGCGAAAATTATCTTGGTTTAGACAAGTATTTATATCTCGAAGGACTTGCTTTCAGGCTTATTCCAGTTGAGACTGAGGTGTCGGCAAACGATCCGGTAAATATTAATTCGGCGACAATGTACGAGAATTTTATCAATCGTTTTAAATGGGGAACACTCGAATACAATGATGAGAATATTCGCAACATGTTGATTGTACTTAGAACTCACTATTCAAAGCTTGCGCGTGGTTTGTATCTAGCTGGTGCAACAAAGCAGTCGGAGCAGGTTCTCAATAATTGTATTAAGATAATTCCGAACGATTTAGTTCCATTCGAGTATTCTTCGGTTGGATTAGTGCATGGTTATTATCGCCTTGGAAAAGTAAAGGAAGCAGGAGTAGTTTCGCTGATAATTGCCGATAATGCATCTAAGGAAATTGAGTTTTACGCTGGTTTTCCACCAAATATGACCAAGAATTTTGAACCTTACAAATTGAGAGCACAAAAAACAATTCAGGAATTAATATATCTTGCACAACAATATAAGAATCAGGATTTAGCAGCGGAGTTGAACAAGATTTATGGTAAAGTGGTTAATCGGTAATCGGTAATCGGTGATCGGTAGTCGGTGATCGGTGTGATCGGTAATCGGTAATCGGTAATCGGTAAAAGGTAGCATAATGCTAAGTTCCAGCAACAATGCCGATTACAAAAAGTAATTGGTGTGCTGTAAAAAGTAGCAGAACGCTAAATACCTGCACAAATACCGCTTACTGATTACCGCTTACCGATTACAAAAAATGATGCGCACTAGCCTCATATCAGCCCGTTATCCCAAGGTTTTTTGTAGGGGAACCAGTAGGATAAGCAACGTAAAAAATACGTTGTACTTAAGCTTTGATGATGGTCCAAACCCTATGATAACTGAGAGTGTTTTGAAAATTCTGGAGAAGTATGATGCAAAAGCCACATTTTTCTGCAAAGGAATAAATGCGAAATTGTATCCCGAAATTTTTGAATTAATTAAAGACGGAGGTCATTCTATTGGCAATCATTCGTACTCGCATTTGGATGCATTTAAGGTAAAAAATAAGAAATGGCTTATTGATGTGTTGCGAAAATCACCAGTATCCGACAGCTTTTTATTTCGCCCACCGTACGGACATATTTATCCGTGGCAGTGTTATCGTTTGCGTAAAGAGTACAAGCTTATTTTCTGGGATGTAATTACCTACGATTTTCGCCTCGATTTTTCGGTTGAAAAAGTTAAAAGCATCGTCCGCCGAAAGGTGCGAAATGGCTCCATAATAGTTTTTCACGATACAATTCTCGCTGCTCCGCGCATGCTTCCTGTGCTCGAAGATACACTCGCATATTACACAAGGCGGGGGTATAGGTTTGAAAAACTGTAGAGTGGAAAGCTCCCTCAAAAAAAAACAAGCAAGCGCCAAATAACAAATTACAAGTCAATGTCGTTTAGAGAAGGCATTCAATAATGGAATTTATTGTCTTAAGATTATCCATTGATAAAATGTTAATGTCCTCTGGACAAAGGAGTGATTTTAGCTGTTGATTGATTTTTACTGACGTTGAAGCCCTAACGGGCTAGTTATTCCTTTGACAAAAATCGTTTTTGTCCAGAGGACATAAACGTCAGTAAAAAACTAAATCAAAAGGCACTTTTTGTCCAGAGGACATATACCTAAAAATGCTTAACTAAACGACATTGAATCACAAATTACAAATTAGCAGTATCCCTTGTAATTTGTTTTTTGTAATTTGTAATTTCTTCATTTACTTTACAGTAAAATTAAAGACTATGAAAATAATCAGTTTTAATCTTAACGGAATTCGCTCGGCGATAAGCAAGGGCTTTTACGAATGGCTCGAAAAGGAAAATCCTGATGTTTTGTGTGTGCAGGAGATTAAGGCTATGCCAGAGCAGATTGATGTAATGAAATTTCGTGAGTTGGGATATTTCTCGTATATACATGCTGCCGAGAAGCCTGGTTATAGTGGTGTGGCAATTTTTTCTAAAAAAGAAGCCGACTATGTAAAAGCTGGTATTGGCATTCGCGAGTTTGACAAAGAAGGACGTTTGCTCAGGGCAGATTTTGGTTCTTTAACTGTTATAAATTCTTATTTTCCATCGGGAACAATGGGCGATGTGCGACAGGATGTGAAATATGCTTACCTTGATGCAGTGCAAGCATTTATAAACGAATTAAAAAAGGAAAGACCTCAGATTATTCTCTCGGGCGATTACAATATATGTCACAAAGAAATTGACATCAGCAATCCAAAGGCAAAAAAGGGTGTTTCGGGATTTTTACCAGAAGAGCGCGAGTGGGTTACTAAATTTCTGGCGAGTGGTTTTATCGACACATTTAGAGTTTTTGACCAGAGCGCCGACAAATATTCGTGGTGGAGTTACAGAGCTGGTGCTCGTAAGAAGAACTTGGGCTGGAGAATCGATTATCACATGGCGTCGGAGCCTCTGCGCGATAAGCTCTCGGGTGCTGCAATTCTGAGCAATGTTGTAATGTCGGATCATTGTCCAGTGGTGGTGGAGATTACAGACTAAACGTTACATTCAACTTAAACGCCCAGTTCTGGATAGGTTTTGCCAGCGAGTATGGACCATATCGGTAATAAACACCCAAACCATATCCTTGAAAATTGAGTTTGAAAATATTGTTGATTTGAATTCCGGATTCGTAATAACCTTTATTCATTTTCTTTGCATAACCTGCGTTTTGAGCATTTCCAATTAGTAAATTATCGCCCCAACCAGCCGCAGAGACTATCGCAATACGTGGTGCCCATTTTTTTGTTTTAAACAGCAAACTGCCAAAATCGTGACGAATAAAAACCGATGCAAATCTGTCGGAAATAAACTCGTTTACGCGCATGGTATTAAAGCTGTTGTCGAAATTTAACCAAGAGTAAGTTCCTTGTCCGTAATAAAGATTTCCGTAAGGAACATCACCGAAAACCATTCCACCATCTGCCGAAAAATATGTGTCGCCTATATGTCGCCAACTGTATTTCCAGTTTATCATGGCTTCGGTTTTTAAGTAATCGTACGAAGTATTTAATACCGGAATTCCTTTTATCACATTAAGAAATAAAACTGGATATTTTGTACCCATGCTTAACCTGTTTCCGCGAGGGGTTTGCAGAAATTTTTCCTTGTACGAATAGCGTAGATATAATCCAGCCTCGGAATATGAATAATTGTGTGGGTT
>JAQVGK010000184.1:0-410 GCA_028696755.1 Bacteroidales bacterium
CATAGTTTTAATTTTTTAGGCTAAGGCTGAGGCTAAGGAGGCATATTGCCTGGATTTAGCTTAGTGCAGCCTTTTTGTTCTATTGTTCAAATGTTCTAATTTTAGGCTAAGGCTGAGGCTAAGGCTAAGGAGGCAATGTGCCAAGATTTAGCTAAGTGCAGCCTTTTTTGTTCTACTGTTCTATTGTTCAAATGTTTTATCGTTCTATTGTTTTTGTCGGTACCACACGATACCCATACCTTTATCTCCAACACAAATCTAAAGGTAGAGGTGTTCTAATGTTCTACATTCAAATAAAAATTCCAAAAAATTCTCTATGGATATAAATGTCCTAACGGACAAGTGGGATAGAGAATTTTTTTATTTGAACTTTGAACGCCTAGCTACCTCCTCCCCACATACAAAATTTC
>JAQVGK010000184.1:420-7041 GCA_028696755.1 Bacteroidales bacterium
CCTGTATTTTTCAATCATTTCCATCGAAAGATGATCCTTGATATCGAATGAAATAACCTCAAATCCAGCTTTTTTCATTCTGTCGGCATAATCTAAACCATGCCAGCGTACATGGTCATACTGTCCGAAAACTCGTTCGCGTTCTTTTGGATCGGTTATGCTAAGATCTTCGTGAGTTTCGGCATAATCGTAATTTATTGGAACTTGCATAATTGCTCTGCCTCCAGGTTTCAGAATGCGTAATAGCTCTTTCATTGCTTCGATATCATTCTCAACATGTTCGAGCACATGATTGCAGATAACCCAATCGTAGATATTATCTTCGAGCGGGATTTTCATAATGTCGAAATGCAAATCAGCTATTGGCGAAACCATGTCGGCCGTTGTATAGTCGAGATTTTTCGCGTTTTTAAACTTTTTTAAGAAAGGTTGCTCGGGTGCAATATGTAAAACTTTTGACTCTGCCGTAAAGAAATCGCTGTGATTGGTAAGATAAATGTACATTAATCTGTGACGCTCTAAGGATAGGCAAACTGGACATAATCTATTCTCGCCAGCTTTACTACCATATGGCAGAAACTTGCGAAATTTATGCTTACACACCGGGCATTCAACTTTGTTTCCGATATAAAACGGACGGATAAGAAATGAAAAAAGCTTCGAGAATCTTATCAGCCACGGCCTTGGAATATGTCGTACAAAAAATCGTATTAAATTCTTCATCAAATCGTAATTTTTTCCGTTGTACCCGAATCTGCATCAACCTTAATCACAAATCCAGATAAAACGAACCAAAGATATATCTCAATTTTATTAAATCCTAATTCTTTTAACAAAGCAGCATACTCTCTTGTTTGCGAAATATATAATGTCTTTTCGTGAGCCCCAAATTTATAATCCGCGATAATTGCCATCTCGGAAGAAATCATAATTCTGTCGGGACGTTTTATTTGACCTGCTGCGGTTATTATCTCGGTCTCGTTCAAGATTTTGTATTTTTCTGAGAACCAATCTTTTACAAAGTCGTTGTTTATTAAATTTTTAACATCAGTTTTGTAATTTTTAGCTTCTTCTGATTTAATCAAGCCAGTAGCAACAACTCTATTTACGGCGGATTCTATATCGTCTTCAAGTTTAATTTTCTCAAAAATCTTGTGAAAAACAATTCCTTTATGCACAGATGTATCAGATTCTGGATCAATTTTATCCTTCTCGAAGAATGATTTAATCTTGATTTGTTTTTGCGGAACATAAACAGGATAGCTATCCATATATGAATCAGCATTATTTTCTTTTATTGCTTCGGGAATTTTTCCGATAGAATATTCAATATATCTGAGATCAGAATTTTCAACAGCTTTGGCATTTATCTTTTCGATGAAAGTTTGACTTGCAAAAACCTTCTTTATAATTGTAGAAATTTTGTTATTATTTTTATCAGTAGCATCAATTATTGAAATGTAAAGACCTTTTCTAGCTCTGGTAAAAGCAACATACATCATGTTAAACGCTTCGATACTATGCTTAAACTTGGTGTAATAAAAATCATCTGCAAAATCGGAACTTTCAAGATTCTGATTGTAATTTACAGGCCAAACAGGTAAATTATTGAATGGTGGATTTGTCGATGAAACCCATATCATATCACCAGAATTGCTGAGATCCCAATTACAGAAAGGCACAAATACAAAATCAGCAGCTAAACCTTTAGATTTATGAATGCTTATAATATTTATTGCATTTTGCTTTTCCGGGATTCTAAGATTCTGCTTGTAACCACTTTCGTCCCAATACTCAATAAATGCACCAATCTCGGATGGGTTTCTGAGGCAAAAATCGTGAACTAAATCGCGGAAAGAGTTTAGAAATGGAATATTGTCTTTCGTTTTGTTTAGCTCCAGCTCCTCTATTATAATGTCGGTTAATTCGTGCAAAAGCTTATGCCTGAAAATTTCTGTTAAGTGTTGAGTCTTTGAATTGAAATATTCTGTAAAATCCTCTTTGCTGAGGTCTGAATCATCATCATTTTGTAAAACTGTTTGCACATAATAAATATATGCCGCTTCGGTGAATGATAATTTGTCTTTTGTGTTATTAAGATATTTAAAACACGAAATCAATAACTTAACTGCTTTGTTTGCAGAAATGAGAAGGGCATCGGACGAAATCACATCATAAATAACGCCTTTTTTTGCGCTGTGCGAAAGTGAATGTGAGATAATAGATTTTGCAATCTCACTTCCTTCGGCATTCGACCGAACAAGAATCATCATTTCGCCAGCGCTATGACCTAAAAGTTGCAATTCTTCAATTTTTTCAATCATCTTTTGAATAATTCCAGCTTTTGGAGGCAAATCTCGATGTTTGTCTTTTGGTGTTTCAAAAATAGATACGCTAAGCTCCGAATCGAATTGTTTTTTTACTTGTTGTTCTATGTTACTATAGATTACTGTATTTATCAAATCAGCAGTTGCAGGCGCTAGGTGAGGAGGGAAGCTGTTTTTTATTGTCTCTGACAGAACAAAAGAGGCTTCACGAAAAAAGACATTGTTAAAGTTGACTATTGTCTGTCCGCTGCGCCAGTTATCGTCTAAATTTATAGTTTTAAAGTAGTTTTCAAAACTCTCTTTAACTTTATATGCCAATAAACGCCAATCGCCTCCACGCCAAGCGTATATCGACTGCTTAACGTCGCCAACTAAAATATTTATTTCGTTTTCGTCCCCGTCGGACAAACTTTCGCTCAAAAGAGGATAAAATGAATTCCATTGGCTTATGCTAGTGTCCTGAAACTCATCAATAAGATAGTTTTCGTAAAAAGTGCCAGTTTTTTCGTAAATAAATGATGAGCTATTATTTCGTGCAATCTCAGATAGAAAAACAGGGACTTCGCTTATCAAAAATTTATCTTCTTTACCAAGGTAATCTCGAATTGCCTTTATCCCATCGCTAATTAGAGCGGCGTAACCAATATGTTTTTTTATTAGTCCCGCGGTTACGTATTTTGGATATTCGCGTTGATAAAAGTCTTTCATTTCAACTGAAAGAGAAATAAAATCAGCAACAACTTTATCGTACTGTCCTGATTTATTTTTTGCTTTAGTAAACCATTTTTCAGGTTCATCAATTCCTTTAAATGTGGAATCAATCACTATTGTTTCATTAGTTTTTAACTGTGATTGAGTCTTTAGTAATCTTTTAATAATCGAACTGGTTCTGCCACCACTAAAACTATCAATCTGAAGATTGTTTTTATTCATCAAATCCGACAATTTTGTGCAGTAGTTATTTGCATTTTCGATAAAATCTTTCTGAATATTATTTATTTCGAGACGAAATTTATTGACACTACCTGTATCTGAGAAAAACTCGTTATAAGCATTTTCGTAACTTCTGTAATCGGAATAAATTACATTTTCGAGGAAAGATTTTAAGTCGCCGCGGAAATCCCATTTAGAAAGATTTTCCATTTTTTGTTCCACCAGCGAAATGATATTTTTTTTGAGTTTTGGGTCGGAGTTGCTTTTCTCAAGCAAATCGTCAACTGCCATGTTAATAACATTTGCGGTGTCGAGCTCAAGTTCATAATTGTATTGAATTCCTGTTTCTCGAGTAAAGTTTCGCAGTACTTTTTGAAAAAAACTATCGATAGTGGAAACCGAGAAAAACGAATAATCGTGCAACATGCCGGTAAAAATATCACGGGCACGATTTACAACCATTTGCGACGATAGACCAGTTGCTTGACAAATTTCGGCTGTTCGATTATCTTTTAAATTGTTGATAATAGCATTTAGCTCGTCGATGATTCGGGATTTCATTTCGTCGCAGGCTTTATTTGTAAAAGTTACTGCGAGAATATTTCGCCAAGCGTTTGGTTTGGCAAAAAGCATTAAAATATACTGTCCGGCAATACTATGAGTCTTCCCAGAACCTGCCGAAGCCGAATATACGAGGAGTTCTCCCATTATTATTCTTCGGGAACATTAATGACAGCGGTTTCGCACTCGATAACAACTGCTTCGCTTGTCCATTCGTCCGGAAAACTTAGGCTTTTTACTGTGTATGTGCCAACAGGTTTGTCGAGCGATTTTGTTGACCCCGCTTCTAAATCAAAGGCTTTAACATTATCAACATAAACCTCAATTGTAGAACCAGTATTATTGGTTACCGATATTTCGCCGGTATGATTTAACTCACAACTGTCTTTTACGCGACATCCGCTAAGTAAAACAGTGATGAAAAGAGCGACATAGATAAAATACTTAAATTTCATATCTGAATAAATTTTGTTTCAAAGTTATTAAAAAACGATGAAATCGCAAAATGATTGTGCTTTTGTTTACAGAATTAACAGTGGGTTTGTTGTAGAGTTTATCCTTCTTCCTTTTCGGAATCTCTGTATACATTTAACCCGTCAATAATTGGGTTTTTTCCAAACTCAACGGGTAGATATTCTTTGTAGATTTTCGACATTGAATTAAAGAGACCTTTGCGTGCTGGCTTAAATCGTTTTTCCATTTCTTGAATAATTTCGGCTGCTTGATTACGTTTGGTTTTATCATCGTATGGGCAGACTTCCTTTTCGGATGGAAAGCACATCATGTCGGCGAATTTTCTTATTTCGGCATTGGTAAGTAAGATGAGAGGTCTAATAAGAGTTAATCTACCGCCAAACATTTCTAAACTTGCTGGCATAGAGCTAATGCTGCCATGGTAACACATATTTATAAGTAAAGTCTCGATTGCATCGTCGAGATGATGACCTAATGCCAATTTGTTGCAATTATTTTCTCCGGTAAGTTCGAATAGACGCTTGCGTCGATGCCACGAACAAACAAAACAATGAGATTTGCTAGGGTCTTTTTCGAAGTCGACGGTAATTTGTTCAACGATAAATTTAATATTATTCTCATTACAAAACCGAGCAATGTAATCTTTGTCAATCTCGTATGGAACATTTTCAACATCAATATGAACTGCGATTAACTCGTAGTTCTCTTTGTGGAATTTTCGGCGCGACACCAGACTTGCAAGCAAACTCATCGAATCCTTTCCGCCTGATACACCAACCATAATGCGATCGCCATCCTGAATAAGTTGGTAATTCTTTATTGCTTGCGATATCTTTGAGTAAAATTTTTGAATTTTACGTTTATCAGGATTTTCATCTTTTTGCTTTGCCATGTTGGTTTTATTTTCAATCAGAATTATGCCACAAAGCTAATTTTATTATTGGTTAATTGATATTGGTGATTAATATTATTTTGGATTGCATACATTAGGTCAAATTTAAGTGCCTTTAGTACACTAAAGTACTTAATAGGAATTAATCTAATATTTAAATGAAAGGGCAACAGTGAAAAATAAGAAAGATATGGTCAGCTCCCCAAATACTTTAGGCACTCCAAGTACTCTAGGCACTTCTTCTACCTTAAATACCCAACCTTGCTTAAATACGACCAGCCAGTTGTCCAGTTTACATTTTTAAATGCGCCTTTGTAAGTTACATTATCAAACCAAGGATCGTATGCTGCAGATGTTGTGCCTTCAACATTTCCAGTTGGCAGAACAATAACATAATTTGATTCAATGTCGATGCCGGGATCCGAAACAAGATTGCCAGAGTTAATAAAATAATCGTTAATCTCATTTTGCTTATCCTCTGAAATTGAAATAGTTTCGTTAACAAGGTTCATTACGTTGGTATAATCGCTAATGCCAAGATAGAAGAACAAGTTGTTTTCAAACTGAAGTTTTCCGTTTTTGAACTTTGTGTATGAGTCTCTGTCGGTTTCGTTGTATTCAATTTCTATACCCCAAGCCTGATTTATAAAAACAGAGTTTTTGTAGATTCCACCACTTCCATTGCGGAACGAAATCAAACCATGATTTCCAGTAATGCCTCTTCCAATAAAAGTTGAATTGTAAATCACTGGCATTGTACAATCTGTATATTTGTCGTAACCGCCATCGTGTTCAGCAAGTAAATCTCCAGCATTGTTAGTTTGAATGGCAAGCCAGTACTGACCAAAACCAATATATCCATCATCGAAATCAAACGCATCATCTCCACAAAAGGCCGAAATCATATATTTGCAATTTACATTTCCACCAAAGAATTCAATTCCATCGTCATTATTTGCAATTACCTCGATATGATGAATTTCTGTTGCTGCTCCAACGCCCGCTAGCGTAAGTCCATTGATTTCGTTTCCTTCGCCTAGGCTGGTGCCGCTGTGCAGAATTGAAACATAGCACATTTTTCCGCTATTATCATTTGGATTTGTGCCACCATAATCGGCACGTTCGTCAAAAACCGGAATTCCTTCAATTTTGGCCTCGCCATTCTCTGCGTTAACTGGCGCATTACCTAAAATAATAATTCCACCCCACAATCCTGCTGTTTCTAGTGGAATAGATCCTTCAAGATCGTCACTTTCGGCAGTGAATATTATTGGTTTTGCTGCGGTTCCTTCGGCATATATTTTTGCTCCTCGGCAAACGATTAAAGCTGATGCATTTTCGGCTTGCCCAGGTTTAAATCTGATAACAGTACCTGGTTCTATTGTTAGAGTTTGCCCATCATTTACAAACACAAGTCCATCAATTAAATATTCC
>JAQVGK010000185.1 GCA_028696755.1 Bacteroidales bacterium
CAGCTTAAAGTACCTGTCAAAGCAACGTTTTGCCATCCTTCAAAATCAAGAGAGGTTCCATTAACAGCATTATCAAATCCTTCGTAAAATAATGTGTCAACATCTCCAAAACGGCGTTTGTCAAAGTTTACCTCGTAGCTCGAACGAATAAGTAACTGCCAATCTTTGTTAAATTTGCTAACTACTGCAATTATACTTCCGCGTCCTTCGGGTATAGTTTTATCTGCAAAACTTGCATATCCACTGGTTCTAACTATAATGGTATCACCTAATTCGTTTTCAATGGAAGTGTTCATCGTAATAAGGTTTTCTTTATCAGCATAGGTTTTACCAAGATACTGCTCTTTAAACTGTACATTTTCAATTTTCACTAGTTTTGCATCATATTGTCCAGTTAATATTTGTTCAATAGTTACAACTTCTGGTTCAATGTCTTTCATTGTTGCAATTTTCACAATGTTTTTGTGAACATCAACAGAGTCGATTTGCATCATTCCTGCATACATGCTTAAGACAAGACCGTCGAGTTTAATTCTTATAGAATCACCTTCGTACAATCCACCCGACGACATCAAATGTAGATTAATGCCACGAGTACCATCTTGAATAAATGCCGATTTATAGATATTTCCCGATTTATCATCCATAATTACAACTCCCGTAACTGAGTAGTCGTCGGTAAATTTGTATGTGGTTTTTCCAGCGGGGATACTATCATAATAAATCTGATAAACCTGATCAATTGTTAGCGGAATACCTACAGTAATGTCAACAACTGGTGGTTCTTCAAAATTGTCATGAATACAACTGCTAAATGCGAGCGGTAATAAAATTGCAGCGGCTGCAAATATTTTAAAAACTGACTTTTTCACGATATTTATATTTTTATTTATCATAATCATTTATTTTTCTGATCCACAACGAGGATTATTTAACAAAACTTCATCTGGATCTCTGATTAAAAGCTGCCAAATAGTATCAGTACCATATTTAATATACTTTGTTATAACTCCGGTGGCATTTCCTTTACCTCTTGGGACACTGTCACCTGCAAAAAGAGAATAGTCACTGTTTCTTAAAATCAAAGTGTCCATACCTTCACAATCTACAAGGTGAATATCTTGAGCAGAAGTGCCGCCTAATACAGCGTATGTTTTCAATGTGTCGTCTGGAATAATTTCAAAATCCTTAATGGTAACCAAAACACAATCAAACATCCCTGTTTTAATATCTGCCATTGTAACTTCAGCTGGAGCAATAGGCTCATATTCTTTCTGAACAACAATACTTTTGCCTGCATCAAGGATGTTGGCAAATTTAATTTCCATCTTACCACTCCAATAAACTATTTGAGCATCGTTAAGGTTTACTCTGATATATTGCCCAACTCTGACAATTCCGGTACCACTAAGCTTATACAAATTTATACCACCAGTTTCATCTTGCAGATAAGCTTCTTTGTAAATATTTCCGCTAGAATCGTCCATTATAACAGTAGCATAAAGCATGTAATCATCAACAAAAGTATATCCGTCGCCACTGTCGGCATGAATTTGATAAAGGTCTCCAATTGTTAAAATTTTTGCAGTATCTACAACACCTATAGGTGGGCGATCGAGTTCTCTGTCGCAGGATGTAAATACTGAAACTGCCACAAATGCAAGAATTAAACTTACACTAATTGTCACTGATATTTTATTTTTCATCATCATTGTCTTTTAAATTAAAATCTGAAATAAACATTTAAGAAATACGATCTTCCGTACATGTAGTAGTACTTATTCTGGAACTTGTCAATATCAGTTTTATCGAATCTGAATTGTTCAAAACCGTTAGTAATAAGGTCGGTATTATTAAGGATGTTGTTTATGCTAAGAGTAAATCCTGCAGTATATCCTTTAATTCTCCATGATTTACCCCCCCAAATATCGAAAGTGTAGCCAGGATCGAGTTTTTCTTGTTCTAAAACTTCATTAAGTTGAGGATCATCATCAACAAAAATGTCGAGAGATTCGGCAGTTCTGCGCTCTGGATTGATTGTAACATAACTTTCGCCAAAGTAATTAGCATTTACACCAACAAACCAGTATTTTGGAGCATTATATTTTCCACCAACAGAAGCTGCCAATTCTGGCATCCCACCCAAATGATAGTTCTGGATATAAACTGTTCTATTTTCGGCAAGAACTTCGGAACTGTTATCTTGTGCGATAGTAACGTTTGGACGACTATTATAGAGGAATTTTCCGTATCCAGCAGCAGCGTTTACAGTTATTGTAGAGGTTAATTTTGCCTCGACACCAAACTCACCTCCGTAGTGTAACCTGTCAACATCTGTCATAATATAATTTACAAATGTTCTAAGTTCATCGTGATAGAAGCTATTGCTTTCGATACCATTATTAAACTCGGTATAATAACCAGTAAGTTTAACTTGGAATTTTGGTGCTCTGTAATGATAACTAAAATCACCCGACATAATTTGTTCGCTTACTAGATTGTCAACAACATGGTCGCGAGTTCTTGGCGAAATGTATGCTTCGCGGAAATATGGAGCGCGAGTTAAATATGCAGCATTAAGAATTAAGAAATTTCTACCAGTAATTTTATAAGTTAACCCAGCTTTTACTGCATAATTATAGAACTTATTTTTTACAGAGTTACCAAATGAGTTTAATGGGAATTTACCATTACGCATGTTGCCAGTTCTCCAGAACTCGGTATATGATAAATCGGCAGCCGCGAAAAAGTCTAATATTGGTAATTTGTATTCTACCTGACCAAATGCATTTGCTTTGTTGATATTAGAGATATAATTATATCCAAAAATATCACCAACATAACTGGCAGCATTTGGATTGTCAATATCACTTTGGATAACATATTGATCGTCGGCATTATCTCTTTCGGCAAATTGGTCAATATCTAACCACCAATCGGCGCCCAACAAATCGTCAACTACTTTAAAGTTATGAGTTTTGCTCGACATAACATTTACTCCTGCAACTAATTTAGAATTTTCATTCAAATCTTTGGAGAAGATACTGCTAAAATCTAAGCGATTAATATCATTTCTTCTTTCTTCAACAATATATGCAGCTCTATTTCCAGTTAAATCATTACCAGTTACACCACCTTCGTTTTGAATGGTGTAAAGATTTTTACGATTTGTAAAATAAAAATGATCCCAATCTAACTGAGCAAATGCATCATCGTTCTGCCATTTATCAGTAAGATAATCGTAACGATACTGGTCATTTACTGAGTAAAAACTATCATAATAACTTGGAAAGTTTCTGTAATAATCTGGTCGTGGGTCTGGAGAATCGTACCAGTTTAGTGCTGTAACACCTCCTCTGCCAAACATGTATGATACAGATGTTGTAAGCTTCATGGTTTTATCTATTGTCCAATAATGAGATAAAATTCCTTTAGGCTGATGGTATGTGCCAACACGTGAGTTGCGCATCACACCATTCTGATAGCCCCAGTTTGGATTATAGTAGTGGTCGCCTGTTAGCTCATAAGCTTCCATTGTAGCAACTCCGCCTCTTCCGCTTCGTGTAGGAGCTCCAAAAACAGTAAGATTTACGCTATGACTATCGTTAATTTTCTTCTCCGCAGCCAAAAAATAAGCATAAGCTTCGTAGAAAGTTCCTGGCACATAACCTTCTTGCGCCCAACGTGAAGATGCTGAGAATGTGAATGCCCAACCATTTTCCATTAATCCAGTTGCGTGAGTTACCATAACTCTGTTACGATAATTCTTGTTGGCAAGCGCATACGAAACACTTGATCCAGGACGATACTCGGATGCTCTTGTAATAATGTTCGTTACTCCACCAAGTCCACCAAATGAATAATCAGAGAAATGAAGCCCTGTGGTATTTACCTTGTTTCTTGTTGCATCATTTAACCCACCCCAGTTACTATAATAAGCTCTGCCAGTTTCTGCATCATTTACATAAATACCATTCATCAAAACTGTTGAATTCTGGTTATCAAAACCTCTAATGCGGAAACGGGCCTGGCCAAATGTGTAACCGGCAGTGTTTGTAAAAATGTCTTGCGACGACTGCAATAAACCCGAAATGTCCTGTGTCTGGTTGTCTCCATCTAGCTCACTGTCGGTAAGCGTTATCACTGGAATCACAGGATTACCAGCAGGAGTAGTATCTGTTTCTTGCGCAAAAACAGCGACAGAGAACAGTACTGATAGTAAAATCAATATCCTTCTTTTCATCATTTAAAAAATTATTTCAGCAAATTTAATCTTAAAATCTCGCAATATATCTATTTTCTTCGTTAAGTTTTGATAAAATTTGTGATTTTATTTTAATTTGCGTTTTTTTCCTACTAAAACGACTTAAAATGAACGATTTTCTTTTTCAATCCTCTCCCAGACTGGTTTTCGGTCGAAATAAAATTAATTGTCTGCCCCTCGAAATAAAAAGATTAAAGTCATCGAGTGCTACATTTATTTGTGATCCTTTCATTTTTCAACAAGATTTTCTTCGTAAACTAGTTGTCGAAATCGAAAATGAAGGAATAAACTGTGGGGTTTTTAGCGAAATCGAATCTGACCCAGGTTTTGATACTTGTGATAAAGCGTGTAGTCTTATTAGGGAAATAGGAGCTGATATTGTTATCGGAATTGGCGGAGGCTCGGCAATGGATGTTGCAAAAGTGGCTGCTGCAATTGCATATAAAAAAGAGAGTTGTAAAGATGTTGCACGAAAAGGAAATATTAGCGAAAAAGGTCTTCCGCTAATTCTTGTCCCAACAACTGCCGGAACGGGTTCGGAAGTTACACATATAAGCATTTTTAGTGATGATGAGGAAAAACTTAAAACTGGAATTGTTAATCATTTTTTGTATGCCGACACTGCCATCCTGGATCCTTTATTAACTCTAGGTTTGCCTCAGAATATTACAGCTTTTAGCGGAACAGATGCTATAATTCATGCTCTTGAAGCTCTAAACTCAAAATTGGCGAATGATTACACAAATCTTCTGGCGAGAGAGGCTTTAAGTTTGCTTTTTACAAACATTCGCAATGCTTTTAATAATGGTATTGATTATAACGCACGAAGCAATATGCTCTACGGAAGCATGCTTGCTGGGAAAGCTTTTGCAAACAGCAGTGTGGCTGCAATTCATGCTTTTGCTTATCCGATAGGTGCCGAATTTCATATTCCGCATGGTCAGGCAAACGCAATTATGCTTTTACCAGTTCTAAAGTTTAATCTAGAAACTGGAATTCACAATTATAAAGTTGTGGCAGAGGCTATTGGAATCGATATTAAAAATAAAACTGACCGACAAATTTCAGAAGAAATTGTAAACGCTTTTGATAATTTGTTGAACGATCTTAAAATTGACCGACAGCTTAGCAAATTTGGAATTACAAAGCATCACGTTCCAGATTTAGCAGCAGCTGCAATGAAAGTAACCCGACTTATGTCGAATAATCCAAGAGAATTTAAATTAGAAGATGCTGAAAGAATGTATTATGAAGCTTTATAAAATGAGAAAATCACAGTTTTTTATTGGATTGATACTGATTTCAGTATTGTTTTTTGCTTGCACAGATAAAAAAGATAGTTCAATTGTAACAAAATCGCCAAATGGTAACATTTTAATAACTGTGGGTACCCAAAATGGTAATCCATATTATGAGGTGAGCAGTGATGGCGAACTTATAATTGATAAGTCGATGCTTGGTTTTGAGTTTAAAAATGCACCTGCATTTAACGATAGTCTCGAAATTGTAAAAAGCGAAACCAAAACTTATAACGAGGTGTGGAAGCCTGTTTGGGGTACCGATTCGGAGATTGTGAATAATTACAACGAAACTAAAATAAGTTTTAAAGAATATTCTGATGCTGGTCGCGAGTTAATTCTTACAGTTCGAGCCTACGACGATGGTGTTGCTTTTAGATATACAATTATTGGCAATGGCGAAAAACTCGAAATTCTGAACGAGAATACAATGTTTCGCTTCGCACAAAACGATTCGGCATGGTGGATCCCATCGGATGAATTTGCTTACGAATCGCTTTACCGCAAAAATCCTATATCCGAGATTAATGAGGCTGCAACGCCACTTACAGTTGAAACTGCTGATGGCAAATATTTATGTTTACACGAAGCTGCGCTTTATAATTATTCGGAAATGTATTTGCAAAACGCAGGACAGGGAACTCCCGATTTCTTTGCAGGATTGTGGCCCGAGCCCGATTCAATTTGTGCAAGAGTTACAACACCATTTTCGACACCTTGGCGCTGCGTGATCATTGCCGACGATGCTCCTTCTCTTATGGAATCGCATCTTGTTCAAAATCTAAACGAACCTTGCAAAATAGAGGATGTGTCGTGGATAAAACCGCTTAAGTTTGTTGGAATTTGGTGGGGACTGCATCTCGGAAAACAAACTTGGTATGCTGGCGAAAATCATGGTGCAACAACTAATAGAACAAAGGAGTATGCCGATTTTGCTGCAAAGCGTAATATTGGCGGAGTTCTGGCCGAAGGTTGGAATTTGGGTTGGGAAACATGGGCTTCGGGTGTTGAGGCAAAGCAGGATTTTTGCAAGGCATATCCCGATTTTGACCTCGAAGAAGTTGTGAAATATTGCAAATCGAAAGGCGTTGAATTTGTGTCGCATCACGAAACTGGAGGAAATATCCCTGAGTACGAAAAACAACTCGACGATACTCTTAAACTTTGCAATAAGTTAGGAATTCATTATCTTAAAACTGGATACGCTGGACCGATTATTCCAGAAGGTTATCATCATCATGGTCAGTTTATGGTTAATCATTTTCAAAAGGTGGTGGAGCTGGCTGCAAAATATCAGATTTGTCTCGATGTTCACGAAAGTATAAAACCAACCGGAATAGACAGAACATGGCCAAATCTGATGTCGCAGGAAGCAGCTCGCGGAAATGAGTGGAATGCAACATATAAGGCAACTCCGCCATATCATGCAACGATTTTAACTT
>JAQVGK010000186.1 GCA_028696755.1 Bacteroidales bacterium
ACATCATCTCCTTTAAATCCGCCAATCCTTTTTGGATATCAGCTTCACTGGTTACTAATCCCGAAGGGATTTGATGTTTATAGAAAAATATGACACGAGAATTGTGCGACCCCATCGGGGTCGAATAACCGCCTCTTGGATATTCTCTATAAACATTTGAATCCTTCGGATTCTTTATTTTTTCGTATTGTTTCATCACATCATCTCCTTTAAATCCGCCAATCCTTTTTGAATATCAGCTTCAATTTTTTCCAATTTCCCGAAAATCACACTCGGTTTTTCATAAACAACTTCTTCATACACTTCTTCTTTGTAGGTGCTCAGGTTCATGTCGAAGTTGTTTTCTGCAATCTCTTTTTTCGGCACCATAAAGTATTTCTGCTTTCGGTCGCTGTCTTTTTTTGTATCTCTTGCTTTGTAGCGTTGTACAATATCGGGCAAATCGCTTTCTGCAATTTTATTTCTTTTATCGTCTAGGCTGTACCCATCTGCCTGCATATCGTAAAACCATACATTGTTGGTTTCGCCACCTTTGGTAAAAATCAAAATTGCGGTGCTTACACCTGCATAAGGTTTAAATACTCCGCTTGGAACAGCTATTACGGCTTTTAATTCGGCTTTTTCAATTATTAGTTTTCGCAAAGCTTCAAACGCTTTTCCGCTGTTTTGTATTACACCACTGGGAACAATAACGGCAGCCGTTCCGCCCATTTTTAGCATATTAAAAATGCGTTCTACAAAAAGCAGTTCGGTTTTGGTGGTAGGCAGTTTCAGTCCTTCGTTAATATCGCCTTTGTCAATATTACCGGTAAATGGCGGATTTGCCATAATTACATCGAACTGGCTGTCTTCGTTGTAGCTTTTGCTTAGTGTGTCTTTGTAATCAATTTTAGGTTCATCAATGCCGTGCATCATAAGGTTCATTAAACCCAAACGCACCATTGTGGTATCAATATCGTAACCTACAAAACTTTGGTCGAGAATGGTTTTTACTTTTTGCGTTAGAACAGCACTAATGGCAGCACGTTCAAATCCATCTTCGTCATTCTGCAACTGTTTGGTTTGGGCACTGAGCGTAGTCGAAGTGCGTACTAAATCTGTGAGAATGTATTGATAAGAACCAAGCAAAAATCAGCCTGTTCCACACGCTGGGTCGGCAATGCGTTGTCCTAATTGCGGAGCAACCAGCTCAGCCATGAGTTTAATGATGTGTCGTGGTGTGCGGAACTGTCCGTTTTTGCCAGCAGTAGCGATTTCACTTAAAAGCATTTCATAAACATCGCCCTGAATGTCCTGAAAAGCATGTCCGCCCTCGGTAGCATCTTTCTCAATTTCCCTAAAAATATCTTCAACAATATTGATTGCAGAAACCAGCAAGCTTGCTTTGGGCATTATGAAAACGGCATTTGCCATGTGTTTGGTAAAAGGCGAAGTTTCACCGTTCAAATCCTTCAAAAACGGAAACACTTTCATTTGCACATGCAACAGCATCTCATCGGCAGGCTTGTGTTTAAACACACTCCAACGCAATTCGTTCTTTTCAATACTTTCGTTACTGCCCGGAACGCTGAACTTTCCTTCAAATCGAGAAACATATTTTTCACCAGTAAACTCGGCATCACGTTCACGCTTAGCTTCTAAATCGTCTAAACGTTTCATGAAAATGAGATAGGTAATTTGCTCGATGGCAGTTAAAGGGTTGGCAATTCCACCTTCCCAGAAGTTCTGCCAGAGCTTTTCTATAAGCGATTTTAATTGTGTGTTGTTTTGTAACATTATTTGTTTTTGTTTTTCAATTGCATTTTCAGTGCCTTTCCTTTAGCAGTAAGACGATATTTTTGGTTTGGGCTTTTTGGAGAGTCCGGCTGAGTCATTTCTATCAAAATATCTTTTAGTGCCGGATTCAAGTAATTTCCCCTAAAAGTCGGACCATGTTTTAGCTGCAACAAACCCATCAATTCGTTTCTTGAATATTCACTTTCCATTAATAGAATTAATGCTTTTACTTGGTCGGTTACTTGGTCGGTTACTTGGTCGGTTACTTGGTCGGTTACTTGCTCCTTCAAATCATTTAGTCCTTTCTTAAGCTTCGTTCCTAAGGGAGTTAACCTATACTTTTGCTCGGGATGCGTTGGAGTATCGGGCAGAGTATATTCTATGAAAAATAGATTTAAAGCCGGATATACATAGTTTTCTCTAAAATTCTTTTCATCTTTCAGTTGTAACAATTGTTGCAATTCTGCTCTGGTTTTTTCTCCATCCAAAACGAGTATCAATTTTCTAATTTCGGGCAGAGCTTCGGGGGTAGCTTCGGGGGTAGCTTTGGGGGTGCCTGTTCGGAAGATAATGCTTTTAAAATCTTCGGCTTGAATAAACTGAGGTTCAATCAGCCCGGCTGATAAGGATTTTTCTACAATATCTGAAGTACCTGTACCCATGCGTTCGATATAACCAGCAAGGTAGAGTGGTTCTGCCAATAAAGGATTTGCAGGAACGGAAGTGTGCAATTGTTTCAGTTTTTGCGTTGTCCAGCCCATGGGTAATGCTCCGGGATTCCAAATTTCCAAACGATCTCTAAAAAGCATAACCTGAACACTCGCATTACTGGTATAATCGCGATGCGCTATGGCATTCACGATGGCTTCGGCAACTACCTCTTTGGGGATTTCATAACTACCAGGGATTGCAACTTGTTCTGCGCGAGTTTCTACCCGATAATCAAGTTTATTAAGCACAAATTCAAGCGCTTGATCCACCAACTCAAAAACGGTTCCCTTAAATACTTTGTATGAATTAATAGGTTTTTCGACAATAGTGCCTATAAATGAAGCACATCGGACTTCGGAATTGATAAAGAATCGCTGAGGTGCCTTCCCAAACAAAAGAATTGCAGCTTGTGTTAGTCTGCCTTCACGATATAAATTCAGATGCGTTAGAATTTTTTCTACGGGTTCGGTTTCTGCTAATGGAAATCCTCTTCGTCCTTGAGCAAGGCGGACAAATGATTTGATTTTCTCGACATCAATATCTCTCAAAGCATCATTACTCAAAAGAGTAGCATCAAAAGGCACAGAACGAATGATTTCTTTTTCCTCTAAATATCTAATCAATGCAGCGTAAACAGCTGACTTTAACTCATCAACGGTGCTGAATTTTTTTCTAACAAGCACTTCTTGTGCTTTGGTAATAAGTAAATTTTCTTTCGGATGCCTATCCGTATTATCATGATTGGTCAAAAATACAAGTCGGGTTTTATGAAAATTTGTTGCATGATTAAACTCCAACTCTGTGGGCGAAATACCCTCAGCATTCTCAGAGCCGTACGATTTTCCAAAAATTCCCAAATAAATATCCGAAAACTCCACTTCTTTAAGATAAACATCATCTGCTCTTTGGTCTAAAGCAGGGAGTAACTCAAATAAAAATGGTTCAAAATGCTTTCCTAACAATGGGTCAGAACAGATATATTCATATAAAGCGCTTCTTTCTTCCGAAAGCTCAATCTGTACACTGCTAATAAAGATTTTTTTCTTTGCCATTTTATGCAGCCAGTACTTTTTCGGTTAAACTTAAAATTTCGTCAATTTCTTTTTGATTAAAAACACCTCTGATTCCTTCGGGATGAAGCATTGTAAAAGGCGATTCAATAAGGTTGCGCTTGCTCACATCTCCTTTTTCCAATACAAAGTTTTTCAGTAAGTCCAAAAATTGGAGTTGTCGGCTGATTAGGTAGCTATGTTTTGAAATAAAATCATCAAATGCTTTGCTAACTGTTTCGGCAAAGCTTTCTAATTGTTCGATTCCTAAAATATGTTTATTAAATTGTACCAATGCTGCTTTGCGGTGATTGTAAACCTTACGAAGCAAATCAATAGTAATATGCGGATGTTCGTTGTGCAGTTCTTCGGCTAATTGTTCGGCTTCATCGCTTGTAATTTCTTGCCCTTGTTTTAGTTTTTGTAAGATAGGGCTGCTGGATACCAGTTCGTTGATTTTCTGTTCGACAAGTTCACGGTATTTGGCAACGCTTAAGGCTTCGTGCTGTGGCCCAAACTCTACAAATTCCTTTTCTACAACTATGTCTTTAAAATTAAATTTTGGAGGAGCTAAAGGAATAACGGCTTCTCGAAATTTCATCAAAGGAGAAAGCTTTACAATCAATTCTTCAAACTTATCTTCGTTGATAGTTGCCCAATAATGATTAGTTTGTGCTTGTCGAATAAGCTCTTGTTCCTTGGCAACAATGTTAATGCTTAAAGGCAATTCGCCAATGGTTTCGATAATGCTATCCCTTAAAACCTCGAACTTTGTACCAATCACATCTTCTTTTGAGAATGGTTTTGCATAAGGAGATTCATCGCCTTTTAAATGAACCAAAGAAATTTCTACAATATCTTTCTCGAATCGCATCGCTTTAAAATCGACATCCGAAACTGTGCGAAGCAATGGTTTCACAACTTTATTTAAAAATTCTAATTTATCTGAACTCAAATTATTCCAAAAATTCTCATCTTCGATGCGCTGTAATTCATTACGAGCCTCCATTATTACAACCGAATTTTTTGGAAGTTCATCAATCTGTTTTCTTAACTTATTAACTTCACTAATTACAATTTCGGGTTTGCTTTGAGTTTGCGCTTCTTCAATTTTTTCTAAACGCACTCCAAATAATCTAACTGGCAAAGGAATTTGAGGCTTTGGTTCTTTTCCCCTTGGATTTAGTTTAAAATACTCAAAATTGTCCCAACAATCCAAAATAAGAAAGTTATCTTTTTGAGTGCACCAAGGTTTTAATTTTTCGGGTTCGAGTAGTCGTGTTCCCCTGCCAATCATTTGCCAAAATTTGGTATAACTGTAAACAGGTTTTGCAAAAACTAAATTTACCAATTCACGAACATCAATGCCAGTATCGAGCATATCGACGCTAATTGCAATGCGTGGCATATCGTTGTGCACAAACTGATCGAGCAAACCGCCTTTGCCGTAAACTCTTGGATCTTCGCTTACTAAAACTTTAGCTAACTCGCCTTTGTATTCGGGATAAAGCGAATCGAATATTTCTTCGACACGTCTGGCATGTGCTTTCGAAATACAAAAGAAAATTGTTTTACCCGGTAGCACTCCGTTGGCATCCTTAATGCTTTCTTCCATGAACTCACGTACTATCAAAGCATTCGTACCCCGATTGATTACCTTTTTTTCGATTTCTGTACCTTCGTAATTGATTTCTTCGATTTCCTTTCCCTCTAAAATCAGTTTTTGTTGGTCTTCCAGCGAAATTGTTCGCTTGCTTATGCCTTCGTCCTGAAATTTAGATTTAATTTTCATTACCTGAAAATTGCTGAGAAATGGAGGAATGTGATTTACAGCTTCATCATAAGAATATGCAAAAGTTGGCACTCCATCTTCGCACTCAAATAGTTGAAATGTGTTGTGATCTATCACATCGGTTGGCGTGGCAGTTAATCCAAGCGTAATGGTATTAAAGTAATCAAGGATTTCTTGATAAGTATTATAAATGCTACGATGGCTTTCGTCCACAACAACCAAATCAAAAAAGTGTGGACTTAATGATTTTTCCTCATTGCGAATTACGTTCAACATAGTGGGATAAGTAGAAACATAAATCCTTCGGTCGGTTGCAATTTCGCTATCACCTTGTTTTGGCCAGCGTGGCTCGTTTGGCAAATGTTCTTTAAATGCCTCCAAAGTTTGGTCGCGCAATGCAATTCTATCCACTAAAAACAAAACTCTTTCGGCCCAACCAGCTCTCATAAGCGCATCAACCAAAGCGATACAAGTTCTTGTTTTGCCAGTTCCAGTGGCCATTACCAACAAGAATTTGCGTTTACGTTTTTCAATAGCTTCCATTACAGCTCTAATGGATTGAATTTGGTAGGTACGACCAGCGATTTTTGTATTTATGAGGTCACCAATCAATGATTTTCTCGCTTTACGGATATATGCATATCGGTCAAGGTCGTCACGGCTGGGAAAACCGTAAACCTTTTTTGGAGGATAATTTCCTAAGTCCCAAAAATAAATATCGTGTCCGTTTGTATAGAAGCAAAATGGTAATTCTCCGCCTTGTGCAGCTTGAATATTATAGCAATATTGTTTGGCTTGTTCGCGACCAATAGCAGCATCCACCGATGTCTTTTTAGCTTCTACAACTGCAAGCGGTTTTCCGTCTTTTCCTAGCAAAACATAATCACTGTATTGATGTCCGGCATATTGTGTGGGAGCTTCCTTAACCAGATTTGCGTCAACAATAATATCAAATTCTTCGACAACCTGAGTTCGGTCAGCAACATTCCAGCCAGCTTTTACAAGCCTTCCGTCAATGATTTCTTTTCTAGTCAGTTTCTCGTTTTTCAATTTCTGAGACTTTAAAGTCCAAAAGTAATAATTTAAGATAGGTTTGCAAACAAAATTCAAATCAAATTTTTGATGACTAGAGGAATGAGTATTGTGGGATGCTAGGAAGAATGAGGGTGTTTATAGAGGCATCGAGAGAATTAAGCGTAAGGTATGCAGACGAACAAGGGTTGAAGCTATGTGCAAAAAGGGATAGCGAGATTCTTTCCTGTCCACCAACAATAAAGTTTGAGCGTGGCAGAATGCTTGAATTACCACTGAAACCCTTATGGCTATATTGTGTATTATTGTGGTTAGTTTTTCTTATATTCGGTTCTACCACGAATTTAATGGGTAAAGATTCATTCCACCATGAAAAAACAAAATTGCATTTCGGAAGTTTTCAAATTTTCTATATCCTTTTCCACATGCTTTTATTTCTTGAATTTTTCCGTTCAGTCTTTCTGCCATTGCATTTGAGAAGCTGGAGATCATTGCGTTAGTTACGCCTCTAAAATGAGATTTAAACATTTCGACAACTTTTGTTATTACACCAATATTGTGTTTGAGAGCATCTGATATCCAGTTTAATAATAGAGAAGAGGCTTGAGAGAGAGAAC
>JAQVGK010000187.1 GCA_028696755.1 Bacteroidales bacterium
CTTAATAAATCGAGAGTACGTCCTGGAGTAGCCTGCCAACATTCGTTAGTAATGAGAGCTGCATTATAGGTCCCAAGATTTGCATTAAAATATGGTGAAATTTCCTTCCTAAAATCTGCTCTTTCAACCATGTATGCATCCGACCATGCGCGCGAAGCATCTAAGGCTCTGTATGTGGCTTCATCATGAGCAAAACTCACATATCGAATTGGTTTATAATCAATATTTCCAATTTTTTGAAGTTCCACAAACAACTCACGATTTTTTAGTGCAATATCTGCAAGTGCTGGAAGAGAGAAGGCGGGACGTCCACCAGCTATATTTCTCCACGAACCACCGCGTTCACGATTAACAAGAACAGGTTTCATTCCAGCTTCGGCCAGATATCTAAACAATGATGTACCAGCCATACCACCACCAGCAACTAAAGCTTGAACCTTAACTCTACGATTAGCTGCTTTGTCGATATTGGTATAAATTTTTTCTGACTTATGAGGCAATAATTCGCCCATAGTTACTTGGTTAGATAGCGGAGCACGTGGAGTAGCATCGCCTACTATTTCGATTCCATAAGGAGCAATAGTTTGCTTCAAACGCTTGATACATCTTTTACCACGACACGCACCCATACCAAGGCGAGTTGTGTGTTTAATTTCGTCAACCGAAATAAATTTACGATCGCCAATAACATCAAGAATTTCGTCAAGTTTTACGTCGTCGCAATGGCAAATATATGTTTCGGCAGCAGTTTTAACCTCTGTTGCAGCAATCTGAACTGGCTCTGGATAATCAGCTTTAACAATAAAACCTCTGGCATTTTGCAAATCTTCGTTATGTAAGGTCAATGATTTTACTCGCGCAACATTTGTTTTATTCGGCTTCTTCAAGATTTTCTCGATTATCCCCTCACCCACTTTTTTACCATTGTTGTCAACAAGATATACTTCAGCTCCTTCGTGTGCTTCATACTCAATTGGCAAGAAAAGCCAATCTTTTTTCTCACTGTAGCCAAAAATTGCCAAGCCTGGACACTGATAAACACAATCCATACAGCCAACACATTTAGTAAAATCAATCTGTGGAACTGTGCTTGTTGAAGTCTTTGTAATTGCTCCATGAGGACAGGCAAATTCGCATGGATTGCATGCAAATCCGTAGAGGCAATCAATTAATACATAAGGTTTTTCCTCTGCGCGGTTACGTTCAGGTTTAAATGCCTCCTGAATAACTCTGGTAGGATGCTGTTGAGAATCAATATATTCTTTTGAAAGTGAAAGATAATCATCATACTTAAACCTTTTCCCGAGAGCTTCGAGCACCTCATAAGCTGCCTGTTTACCACGTAGTACTGCACTTGTACCCTCACCAATTCTAAGAGCATCGCCAACAGCATGAGCATTACGACCAAAGAGTAAACTTCCTTTTGTCATAAGTTGATCGTCGGGAACAAGACCAGTGCATATATTAATTGCATCAATTCCAGTAATTACTTTTTCGGTTCCAGGTATGGCCTTAAAGTTTTCGCACTCGGCTACAACAGCGCCAACAACTCCAGTATAGTCATCATTAGGAATTGCCTCTAGTAGAATATGACCAGTCATAACGGGAATTCCCAAACGACGAACCCTGTTGGCCTGCACAGGAAATCCACCTTCGTTTTGTTGAGCTTCGATAATTGCCTTAACTTTGGCCCCAGCTTGCATAAGCTGATAAGAAGTTAAATAACCGATATTTCCAGCACCAACGGTAAGAATGTTTTTACCCAGCAAAGTAAACTCATTGTTCATCATTTTCTGTACAACGGCAGCAGTATAAACTCCAGGGACATCGTCGTTTTTAAACGAAGGCATAAAAGGAATTGCTCCAGTTGCAACTATTAAATGTTGAGCATCGATATAGAATATTTCGTTTGTTTTAGTATTTTTAATTGCAAGACGTCGGCCTTCGAGAACATCCCACACAACGCAGTCGAGCATAATCCCGCTTCTATCTTCACCTGCAAGAGTTTCAGCAATTTCAAAGCCCCTCATTCCACCAAACTTTTTTTCTTTTTCGAAAAAGAAAAACTGGTGAGTCTGCATCAGAAATTGACCGCCAATTTTGTCATTATTATCAACAACAATATTTGAAACATTATGCTGATTTAGTAATTCGCGAGCTGCTAACCCTGCTGGTCCAGCTCCAATAATTGCAACCTCGGTGCGATAAACTGCAATCTCACAATCGGAGCATGGAATATCAGTATCAGGTGTAAAGTCCTTCGGAATTTCGTTAACTTCTTTAATACCATCTACCTTGGTGATACAAATACGACGAATTTTCCCATCAACAAGCATTTCGCATGCTCCACATTTTCCGATTCCACACTCTAGAGACCGATTTCTGTTATCGAGAGAGTGACTATGAACTGGAAAACCAGCCTGATGCAAAGCCGCTGCAATAGTAAATCCTTTGTCTCCTTTTACTTCTTTACCATTAAAAGTAAATACTACCTCATCATTTTTGGGCACATTAAGTATAGGATGCTTTTCAATTTTTTGCATAAAAAATTCTGTTACAGTTTACAAATTTTAAAAAGTTAAAATTGCAAAATGCAACAGAATCAATCAATGAGTTTTGTCAGATTTTTTTGTGTCTTTTGATATTACTATCTTGGAGGAACAACAGAGTTATAGAATTTCTTCAACTCATCTTTCCTTGGTCCGTTAAGATTATGCCATCTAACACCTGTAATTGCACCTTCGATAGAGAAGATAACACTTCTACTTGTGTTTTTGTTGTTTGCTAATAATCTAAGGAAAGCTTCCTCTGTTCCAACTTTTTTAAGTTCTTCAAGAGAGTCAATACCAACAGCTTCGAGCTTTAATTCCAATACTTTACCAATATTGTGCACACCTACAATTGCCATAATAAAAAGATTTTAAGTTCAACTATTTCTCAAAATCAAAAGTAGGGTAAAAAATTAAACTAGCAAAATCAAAATACATTTTTTATACAATAATTACTTATATTTAAACATTATACAGTTTTTGCAATTTTATTTACATTTATAACAAGTTTCGTATTAGTAAGATAATGGCTCAAAATATAGTTTTTAATTTCACCTACTCTATAATCAGGCAACTCTTTACCGCTTTTAACAGAGACTGTAGCACCCAGAGACAACAAAAAATTTACGATTCCATCATTATAAAACAGTGCTTTATCGTTATCATCACTAAAGCCAGGATTAAGCCACTGTACATATATATCATATCCTCGAGAAGCAAAATATTCAAAATTTGATTTTACATCTTTATGGTAAAGGAAAGAACTAACAACGATATCTGGATTCTTATTAGGCATAATATACTCAAGTTTAGTTTTACGCTCGAGCGGTGATTCATTAATTAAAAATACAGGAATTTTCAATCCGTTAATATCGAGTTTTCGCACATTTTTCCCAGTATGAACAGTATGACCAAACAAATGCTTCCATGTAGTTGATTTTCCGGAGCCCTCGTTTCCCAATACACCGATTAAAAGCTTCCTTTCCATGATTAGATTTTTTTCTAAAGATACAAAAAATCCATTCATGCACAACATTTTGAATAAACTATTGTACTTCTGGGATTTCTGTCCAAATAAAAATATCTTCGCGGCGTTTGGGGCGAAATTCGTCCAGCCACCTAAAATCCTTTAGTCGAGTTTGCTCGTTTTTAAGTTGCTCGATAGGAATTGTTTCGCCATCAGGTTTTTCATAAAACCAAATCCGTTCAATTTTATCATCCTTAAACCAGATGGTCATATTTGTACTAACGACTTTATTAAGAGCAATAATTTGATTAACTTCTTCGTCAACAACGAAATAAATGGTTTGGCAATCGTTATGCAGATCAACTTTTCTGATTTTTTTCTCGACAATATATCCAGATATTTTCCTTCCTTTCATCTGATTGTAATGGATAGAATCGTATTGTTCGATAGCGAAAGCATTACCATCCAGATAAAACTTATCAGGATTTTTATTTAGAAAATGTACTTCGATATGGTCGGCAGTAATTTGATTTTTTTCGGACCAAATCACCGGTTTATAAAACATATGAGCAATAGAATCCTTAGAGTAAAAGGTTAGTGAATCGCATCTTGCCTGCACATCTGATTTAAACACTTGAACCTTATAAAATGCTCGTATAAGCTTATAATCTAGTGAATCGACGGAAATATAAACAGTATCCGAATGCATAAAAATACTATCACCATCTGTTACATAAACGACCTCGGCATTTTTTGTAAGCATTGCGTTTCGCGGATTTTCGTAATAATACCCATAATCACCGTAAGCATTAAGATTTTCTACAGTATCGATAACTGAAACATTCATAAACGCTTCACCGTAGCGAATTTTTCGGTCATAAAACAAGCTATCTCCCATTAAATAATTTGCACCTGAACGCAACCACGCATTCTCTGAGAAAGCAGCTTGATCGGATTGTGTGTTGTAGTTTCCATTTTCGCAATAAATATAATTGGAATCTGAAACGATATTAGTTGGTCCGTAAAAATATGCAATTGCTGATTCTGTGTTATATCTAAGAGTGTCCGAAAAGATATCATATTGAGGATTCTTGAGGACGACAGTATCAACTGCATAATAATCCTTTAACTTTGTGTAATAATATCCCCTGCGGCTAAATAGTCGATTGTCGCCATCATAAATCTTACCGCCTTCAAAATAATATGCCATATCTTGATTTCTGTCATAGTCAAGAGAGTCGGTAATTAGAAAAGACTTATTGTGTTTTAGCACAACCGAATCTCTCATTTTTGCGATCTTGGTATTGCCATTGTATTCAAGATATTTACCAACCAATAAGATTGTGTCGCCTTGTTTTATTCTTACATTATTGTATGCTTGAATTGTATTTGAATCATCAAAAAACCAAGCAGAATCGCAAAACATGTATGCTTCTTCATGCTTAAAAACCACTTTACCAAGCAATCTTTTTGCAGTTACACCAGTCGATTCATCATACTCAAGAGTATTAGCATGCATGATTTCAACCTTTCTATGAGCAGTATCTGGTTTTTGTTGAGAATACAAAAAAGGAACTGCAAAGAAAAGTGATATAACTGTAAGAACTATTTTGGTAAAATAATGATTCATTTACGATTTTAATAATTCGTCTATGATATTATCAATTGTGATGCCATCCGCCTCTGCTTTGTAATTTTTAATTATCCTGTGTCGCAGAATAATTTTAGCAACAGCCTTAACATCCTCAATATCCGGAGAAAACTTACCATTTAAGACAGCGTGTGTTTTTGCACCAATAACCAAATATTGAGATGCTCTTGGTCCAGCACCCCAATGTAAATATTTCTTAGTAATCTCTGGAGCAAACTCCGACGCCGGTCTGGTTTTATTAACAAGTTTTACCGCATACTCTAGAACATTGTCGTTGATAGGAATTTTTCTGATTAGTCCCTGAAAAAATACAATTTCCTCAGCACTAAGAACTTGTTTAAGATTAAATTCTTTATCAATAGTTGTGTTTTTTACAACAACTAATTCATCTTTATAAGAAGGATAATCAACAATAATGTTAAACATAAACCTATCGAGCTGTGCCTCGGGCAAAGGATATGTTCCCTCCTGCTCGATTGGATTTTGAGTAGCCATAACAAAAAATGGCTCGTCGAGCTTATACTCACGCCCAGCAGCTGTAACTGATCTTTCTTGCATAGCTTCGAGCAAAGCTGCCTGAGTTTTAGGTGGAGTACGATTGATTTCGTCTGCAAGAATGAAGTTTGCAAAAACTGGCCCTTTAATAAACTTAAATTGTCGGTCCTCTCCCAAAATCTCGGTACCAATAATATCGGAAGGCATAAGGTCTGGGGTAAACTGAATACGCTTATTTTTTAAACCAAGAACCTCGGCAATGGTATTAACCAACAATGTTTTCGCAAGGCCGGGTACACCTATCAATAAGCAGTGCCCACGACTAAAAATCGAAATTACAACTTCCTTTACAACTTGATCTTGCCCGTATATCTTTTTGTTGATTTCGATAATCAACTCACTGTATTTAGAACGTAAAGCGTTAATGGCTTCTACATTATCCTTATATTCAATCATTTTCCCTATATTATACTTTTTCCAACGGGCAAAGTTAATTATTATTGTAACACAAAAAAACTGTAATTTCAATTTTGAAAATTTGTTGTACTTTTGCAAAAAAACAGATTATGATTCAGAGAATTCAAACATTATTTTTGCTCGGAGCACTTGCATGCACCGGTTTATTTTTCTTTTTACCTTTTGGAAATCTAGTTAACAAAGATCTAAGTGAAATTGCAATAATTATTACTGGTGTTAGCTTTCCCAAAGGAAACAGTACAGTTTCCTACCCTATGACCCCCTTATTAATTATGTTTATAATCATAAACTTAATAACTCTTATTAGCATTTTCTTGTTTAAAAAGAGAATGCTTCAGATAAGGCTAAGCGTTTTTAATGCAATTATGCAATTGGGGAGTTTTGGGATGCTATTTTTCTATCTTGCAGATATATCAAAAAAATCGGGACTAGATTACAACACAGGAATACTTGTAATATTGCCATTGGTAGCAGCGATCCTAAGCTTTTTAGCGATGCGAGCGATAGCTAAAGACGAAGCTTTAGTAAGATCAGTCAGTCGCCTCAGGAAGTAAATCGTCAGATTCTGCATCAGCCAGAGAAACAATATCCTTTGCAATAGCCTTGTTTGTTTTTGCACCAAGTTTTCGCAACTCTTCTGTCTGTCTAACTAGATTACCAGCACCAGTAGATAATTTACCCATTGCGCTATTATATTCTTTTCCAGCCTTGTCGAGAGCAACTCCAATAGCCTTCATGTCATCAACAAAACCTATAAATTTTTCGTATAGTTTTCCACCACGATCGGCAATTAAAAGTGCATTTTCG
>JAQVGK010000188.1 GCA_028696755.1 Bacteroidales bacterium
TATTTTTTCTATTTTGTTTACTTCATTTATAGTGCCTAAAGTGCCTAGAGTGCCCTAAAGTGCCTAAAGTACTTGGGGCTGCTGGCCTATTATTTCTATTTTGTTTACTTCATTTATAGTGCCTAGAGTGCCTACCCTTCGACTTCGCTCAGGGGGCGGCTTGCCTAAAGTGCCTAAAGTACTTGGGGCTGCTGGCTTTATCTATCTAGGATTTTATAATAATACTTTTTTGGTTAATAGCTCAGTTTTTAATTCTTTAATAATTTATTTCATCATATTTCTCATTTTCTCATTAATAATAATTCCATTTAAGTACTCTAGGCACTTTAGTCACTCCAAGTACTTTAGGCATTTCTTAAAAATAACCCTCCTTCTTTCTATCCTCCATTGCGGCTTCGCTGCGTTTATCGTCGGCGCGACCACCACGTTCTGTAATTCGGGAAGCTGCAATTTCGGTAACTATATCGTTTAAATTGTCGGCTGTTGAAAGAGTAACGCCTGTACAGGTAATATCTCCAATTGTGCGACAACGAACATCAAGTTCAACAATCTCTTCGGTTTCTTTTAGCTGCATAAATGGGGCCCAAGCCAACCAGTTTCCATCGCGGTTAAAAACTTTACGACGATGAGTATAGTACAAACTAGGCATCACAATCTTCTCTTGCATAATCCACTGCCAAACGTCAAGCTCGGTCCAATTGCTGATTGGGAAAACTCTAAAATGCTCGCCCATATTCTTGCGGCCGTTAAAGATATTCCACAATTCGGGACGTTGATTTTTCGGATCCCACTGGCCAAACTCATCACGATGCGAAAAAAATCTTTCTTTCGCACGAGCTTTTTCTTCGTCGCGACGACCGCCACCAATTGCACAATCGAGCTTAAGTTCTTCGATAGCATCGAGCAGAGTAACAGTTTGAAGTTTATTTCTGCTAGCGTTAACGCCTTTTTCATCAACGCAACGACCTTTATCAATTGAATCCTGAACTTTTGCAACAATAAGTTCGCAACCTAACTCCTTTGCAAGAGCATCACGATAATCCAGAGTTTCCTGAAAATTGTGTCCAGTATCAATATGCAAAAGTGGAAAAGGAATTTTTCCTGGCCAGAAAGCCTTTTTTGCAAGATGTACAAGTAAAATAGAATCCTTACCCCCCGAAAATAGCAAAGCTGGACGCTCAAATTGAGCAGCAATCTCACGCATAACGAAAATCGCCTCGTTTTCGAGCTGCTTTAAGTGACGGGTGTCAATTTTAATTTCGTTTTTCATTTCTTAATATTATTATTCTCCATGAGTATGTAGTCCACATTCTTTGCCGCTATTATTTTCCCACCACCATCTTCCGGCTCTGAAATCTTCACCTGGTTTTACAGCTCTGGTGCATGGTTCGCATCCAATACTTATAAAACCTTTGTGATGTAATGGGTTATATGGCACATTATTATCTTTAAGATACTTTTCCACATCTGCTAAAGTCCAGTTAAGTAATGGATTAGCTTTTACAAGGCCGTATCCCTCATCAAATTCCAATACATTCATTTCTGTTCTCCCTTGAGATTGGTCGGCTCTAATACCTGTAATCCAGCATAAGTTGCCAGCTAATGCTCTCTTTAAAGGTTCAACTTTACGAATATTGCAGCACTCTTTTCTATTTTCGATGGATTCGTAAAAACTAAACGGACCTTTATCGCTAAGCAATTTCTCAACCGCAGAAGTATTTGGGTAATAAACCTTGATTTTACATTTATATTTCTCTAAAGTTGCTAAATGCACCTTATAAGTTTCGGGAAAAAGTCTGCCTGTGTCTAAACTTACTATGCTAATCGGAATATTATTTCTGCAAATAACATCGGTAATAACCTGATCTTCGATTCCGAAACTTGTTGTAAAAACAATTCTATCTTGATACTCTGATGCAAGGATATTAAGCATATCTGCAATGTTTAATCCCTGAATTTTATTTTCGATTTCTTTCATTTTCATTTTACAAAGTTAATCAGAAACTGCAGTTGGCGAAATAAACATTCTACGAATTACTCTACGCCTAACCATATTGTAGTGTCTCACATAAACCCTCATTTTACCCCAACGAACTACATTCCAAGCTCGTTCATGAAGAAAATACAACACCATTTTTATAATAGCTTCAGCAGATGCTACTCCCGTTGCTTTTTCTGCAGCATTTGCATCATCCTTAAAGAAAAAATATGCAAGAAAAAAGGTTGTAACTGATGCAACAATTCGCCAGGTTATTGTTTTAATGACACTTTTTATTGGTCTCTCTCTAACTTCAACCGATTGAGCAGGACGTTTCTTTTTTTGCATATTTTTATTTTTGCTACAAAAAAAAAACAATAAAGGCCGTTTTTACTTAGTCATAATACCCAAAGAAATTAGTAGTAATACGTAATTTAGCACACGAGTACTATTTTACCGAAATTATAAAATGTTTCAAAGTTTGCTTTTGGCTAGATCAAACCAGTAACTTTTTCAAGATAATGGAATTCAATTCCAAACATTTCTTTGATTGAGTTAATGCGGTCTAAAATCTCTTTATTATTTGACTTTTTGGTATTTTTTTGTCCGATAATCATAACGTTTTTATGAGTATGAGCATCCGAAATAAATTCGACAACTTTTGTTTTATATCCAAAATACTCGAGAATTAGTGCACGAATAGAGTCTGTAACAAGTTCGGCCTGCCGCTCCATAAAGATTCCGTATTTTGTAACAGGCGACAAAGCATTTAGTTTATTCGATTTCTCCATTTGCTGACGAATTTGGTGCTGACAGCATGGAGTGGTAACAATAAGCTTTGCTCCTGCTTTTATCCCTTTTGCAATTGCATCATCAGTTGCAGTATCGCATGCATGCAAAGCAATAATCACATCAGTTTCATCAAAATCAAAATTCTCAATTGCTCCTTCAACAAATTTAAGTCCAGCAAAATTACAATCCTGCGAAAACTTATTGCAAAGGTTAACTAATTCGGGGCGGAACTCAACGCCTGTAATTTCGCAATTTAGTTTTAAAACATCTGTTAAATAATCATAAAGAGCAAAAGTAAGATAACCTTTGCCAGAGCCCATATCTGCAATTTTTATTATTCCATCTGTTTTAATGTCCTTCAGCAATGAACTTAGAATCTCGATATAGTGATTAATTTGTTTGAATTTATCCTGCGATTTAGCCAAAACTTTTCCGTTAGAATCAGTAATCTCGAGCAATTGTAAGTATTTCTTATATCTAGAATTCTCAATCCTTCTGGTTTTTACATTATCGTGACTCATAGAAGGAACCTGTTTTATGCTTGCTGGCAAAGTTTTAAGTCTGAATTTATCGGCTTTCAGTCTTTCCAAAACAAAGTCTGAAGTAATAGTAAAAAGATTTAAAATTCGGAAGTCATTCAAAATCAAATTATCAAGTAATGATAAGGCTTCATCTAGTGAATAATTTTTAACAATGTCTTTGGTTTTATAGCGATATGTAAAACTGATTTTCTCCTCATTTTTTATGAGAATTCTCTTCAAATACACGTTTTTCAGATTTTCGGTATTACCTGTATGATCAGATAAAGTAAGTTTCACAAATGTATTTTGCTGTAACGAATCCTTTAAACGACTGAATATCAATAACTTATCTTCCATAATTTTAAAATAATATTTTTGCAAAGGTATTATTTTAAAAGCAAAATAATGATTGGACAAGTGTTTATATCTAAAGCAATTCGATCTCTTTTGCAGAAAGCCCTGTCTGTGTAATTATTTCATCGGTGCGAAAACCTGACTTTTTCATAAAAGTTGCTAATTTGCAAATAGCGAGATGCTTATCATTTTCCGCTTCTTGTTTCTGTTTTTCGGCTTCTTGTTTCTGTTTTTCAATTTCTAGCTTTTGTTTTTCAGCACGTCTTTGTCCTTTTTTAGCCTCTCGTTTTTCTAGTTCAAGTTCTTCCAATTGTTTCTTATACTTCTTTTCCTGCTGATCAAAAACATAATCAAGTTCATCTTCAACAAGCATATACCTACGAAATTTCTCATCCTCCAAAGGCGCTTGTAAGTATTTAGCTACATCACCAAATTCCTCTGGGACATCTTGTAAGTCAATAACATAACCGCTATCAACGCACCAAGCTTGGTTAAAAAGAGTAAAAAACTTCTCTAATCGGGTTTTACGATTCTCGGGCAGACGTTTAACTTGAATGATGTGAGATTGATGGGTTAACAATTCGATGAAATCACATTTTACCGTCAATCTTTCTTTGCTAACAGAGTTTGTAACCTCTCTATTAACAGTTACGGCCATATAAGGTAACTCTTCGATATTATAACCTAAGATATAAATTGTTATTAATGGATAAATACCTGAGTACTCAGTTATCGGCTCAGAGCTAATGTCGAAGTCTTTTTTATCGACCATGTAATTAGCACCCAAATAATTCCTAAAACGCTGAATATCAGAAGCATATTTGGACTTTTGTAATTCAATAAGCACCGTTTTCCTTGATCCATCTGCTTCAACAATAACAGCTTTAAAATCCAGTCTAAATAAATTAAAACTAGGCTTTCGTTTTGGGAAAAGCATTTCCTGCTGACCAAGCTCAACTTCTATGACATCAACATCAAGAATTACAGAAAGCACCTTTTTTGCATACTTTTCATTTTCCATAAGGTACTTAAATGCAAGGTCGTATAAAGGGTTTACTATTCTCATGGCATTACAATCACTTTGCAAAAATACGGGAAAATAGCTTTTGCAGATTCATTTTGTAAATATTTTATCAACAAAAAAGGCCGCGAAATGCGACCTTAAAAGTAGTATTTGAATTGAATTACATCGAAACGTTTACAGTTATTTCTTTATAAACGCCACCAGCACAAACTTTTATTATTGCTTCGCCAATACCTGCTGGAATAATCAGACCTTCGGAATCAACACTGGCAGCCATTATGTTGTTTGAGCAATATACTAAGTCTACAGCAACAGGATTGTTATTCACATCATAAGCAGTTGCTTGAATCTGGAAATTCTGCATCGACATCATGCTAAGATTTACAGTGGTTTGGTTAACTGTAATATGATGAACTTGTGGATTTCCTGCACCGCAGTCGCAATCATCAGCAACAGCAGCAATAATTGCAGACGCTCCACCAACATACTCGTTAGTAAGATCATAAGCGACAACCATAGTCATCATTCCTGGCATTGCATCCGATTTCATAGTTACTAGACCAGAGCTATTTACAGTTGCAATATCGAACATATCAAAACCATAAGTAGGAATCATCCATCCAAAGTTTACACCTGTCAATTCTGTTGCAGATGTTCTGGTAAGATGGTATGCTTTAGCTGTAAACTGACGAGTACCACCAGCAGGAATATTTACATAGAAAGGTTCCACAACAACGAGAGTATCAGGATTTACTATAAGGTTAGCCTGACCAATAACACCATCAATCATTGCATAAACAAAAGTTTCGCCAGGATTCACAGGAGTAACAAGTCCAGATGAATTAACTGTTACAATATCGGTATTACCAGAACTCCAAATCGGAGTTTTTCCACTTACTTGGTTGCCATCAAAGTCATAAGCCTTAGCTGTTAAAGTAACTGTTTCGTTTTGGAAAAGATCTTTGGCTGGAGGATTAACATCAACTCTAACAACAGGAAGTGGAACAGTGTAAGGAGCAATAACGGTAACAGGAACGATGTTCGTTGGACTTCCATTAATACTAGTAGCAGTAACTGTAATATAACAGCTTCCAGCTTTTTTAAATGTCACCAAACCCGAAGAAGTTACAGATGCAACAGTTGCGTCGCTTGATGTATAAGTACAAGTTGGTTCAGTTACACCAGTGGTTGTTAGGTGAATTGCTTCAAGCTGAATTTCTCCACCTACTTCGTAAAGAATAGCACAAGGAGCTACAGTGAATAACGAAGGTAAATAAACTCCAAGAGGAGCTTTAGCTGTAAGAGTAACACCGTCGATAGTAACAGATGCAGTAACAGTAACCATGCCTTCGCCCGAAGCTGTAATAATTCCACCAGACGAAATTGATGCAATTCCAGCATCCGAAGTCGTCCATGTAACTCCAGTTGCTTCAGTAGAATTTCCATCTTTATCAACCAGTTTTGCAGTATATGTTACCGATTGATCAGGATTAATTTTTTGTGCACCGTTTTCGATAATCAACACATAGTTTTTGTCGGCCTCTTCTTCCTTTTTACACGAAGACGTTCCAACAAGCATAGAAGCCGCAAATGATAAAATCACAGCTACTGCCATAAAGTTTTTAAATAAGTTTTTTTTCATAAATGTAATTAGTTTTAGTTCTCCCTACTCTTTTGGCGTTTCGGATACTCCCTGTTTTAACGATTTTTCAGCTATCAAAATAGTCAGCGGTGGATTTTTCAAAAACTATACCAATAAAAAAAATATGCCTCTGAAAAAGAAGGCATAATAATTAAGTTTTAAAAAATTATTCAGTTTTTCTAGCCTTTTTCTCCAAAGGAAGAACTCCTGCCATATCACCAATAACATTTACAAGATCTGAGCCCTCTGGAATAACAATTTTAGCATTGTCTTTTAAAGCATTCTCAATAGTTTCGAGTTTCTTCAGCAACTGAGCATTGCCAACGAAATATTTATCAGCAGCTTCGTTAACAAGTCTGATTGCTTCGGCTTCACCTTCGGCATGTAATATTTTAGCCTGACGATAACCTTCTGCTTCTTTAATCTTAGAACGTTTTGTTCCATCAGCAGCAGTTTCAGCAGCAGTAGCATAGTCAATAGCAGCAATTTTCTCATTTTCTGCTTTAACAACTTTATTCATCGTTTCCTGAACGTCGCGAGGAGGATCAATCTGTTTAAGCTCAGTACGTACAATTTCGATACCCCATGTTCTAGTTTCTTAACAAAGTGTCTTATTTAATTCAGCATTAATC
>JAQVGK010000189.1 GCA_028696755.1 Bacteroidales bacterium
TGCTGCAGAGGCAAAAAAGGAGATATTACAATTGCAGAAACTCAATTTGGTGTTCATCTTATTAAAATTACAGATCAAACCCAACCAATTAGAAAAATTACTCTTGCAACAGTAAACAAAGGTATTCATTTCTCTGATAGAACTGCAAACTATTATTTCTCACAAGCATCCACATTTGCAGCCGATAATACTACTGCTAAGAAATTTGATGATGCAATTATCAAACAAAAATATGTTAAACGTATTGCAACCAAGCTTGGCGAACTTGACAATCAGATAAGCGGAATTGAAAATGCACGCGATATTGTACGCTGGGTATATGAAGCTGAAACTAAGAAAGGTGATATTTCTACCGTTTTCAGTTTCCCAGATAAATATATTGTTGTAAAAGTTTCGGCAGTTCGCGAAAAAGGTGTTTTACCTCTCGAAGATGTTAAAGAAACAATTACTCCTATTGTAATTAAAGACAAGAAAGCTGAGAAATTCTTGGCAGATCTTAATAAAGATGTTACAGCAAATACTGATTTATTTGCAATTGCAGAAAAATATGGTGTTGAAGTTGACACAGTTACAAATGCAAGTTTTGGTTCATTCTCACTTCCTGGTATTGGCATAGAGCCAAATCTCAACGCAGTTGCCTCAGCTAGTGAAATGAATAAATTATCAAAACCAGTTAAAGGCAATAATGGTGTTTATGTGATTAAGGTTATTAACCAATTACCAGCACCTGCTAAAACTGACTTTTCTGCCGAGCAGTTAGGTTTAATGCGTAACCAAGCTTCTCAGGTTTATAAAGTAGTAGAAGCTGTTGAAAAAATGGCAGAGATTACAGATTATAGAGCAAAATATTTCTAGGATAACATACAAGCAAATTAAAAACGCTCCTTGATTAAGTGGCGTTTTTTTTTGCAAGTATGTATTAAGTTAAACGCAATTAGGTGCCAATTTTCAATGATCTGCATTTTTGCATGGGGCATGGGGCATGGGGCAATAGGTGCTGAGAAATAAAACTCTGCTTATTCTAAAATATAGCACAATGTTTTTTTATTAGCACAAATGTTATTCTCTGTACAATTTAAGCCCCATGCTCCATGCTCCATGCTCCATGCGCCGTATTGAGCTTGCCTGCACTGCGATGCGCTGAGTTTATCGAAGTGCCGAAATACAATTTTTATTTCATAGCCTATTATTATATTATTCTCACAACCAGCTAAAAAGGTACAATCAAACATTATTTAGACTGTGTATAAATCACGATTTTGTGCTTAAAAATATGCTTAATCATTTTCAGGATTAAAAAATGTAAGTTAAGTTTGTAAAGTATAATTATGAATTATTAATTAAAAGAATACAAAAATGGCTTACAAAATTAATGACGACTGTACTGCATGCGGTACTTGTATTGATGAATGCCCAGTTGAGGCTATCTCTGAAGGTGATATTTACAAAATTGATCCAGATGTATGTACTGATTGTGGTGCATGTGCTGATGTTTGTCCAGTTGAGGCAATTCATCCTGAATAGTCGAAAAACATTTCAGACAAAGACTGTTTTCCGCACGGGGAGCAGTCTTTTTTTATTGTAGCATTTGTGTAAATTCTTTTAATGTGATTCAAACTCGAAAACTGATATTATTCGCTCCGTACAACTTAATGGCACATTACTTAAGATGCATCGAGGCTGCAAAAGCATTGTCGAATGAATTTGAAATTTTGTTTTTACATTCATCACAATATGGTAAATATGTTGCTCATGAGGGTTTCGAAATGACCGAAGCATTTGAGTTAAGTTTTGAAAATGTGATAAACAAAACGCGCGAATTCGATTTTTCTTGGATAAACTATAAATCGCTTACACTAGTTATTGATAATCTTCAAAAGATAATAAACAAATACAAACCCGATTTAGTAATTGGCGATACTTATCTGGGGTTGAAAATAGCGTGCAGCATAACCAAAACGCCAGTTGCTACGCTTGCAAATTCATATATTACAAAGCAATTCGATGGTTATAGACCAGTGCCTCATACGCATCGGGCAATGAAATACAGTAGCAGAGTATCTCCCGAAATGTGGAAAAAAATTGTTCGATCGGTCGAAAAATTCACTTTACACAAAGTACACAGGCCTTTTCGTTTTATAAGGATAAAGCATGGACTTAAGCCCTACTTCGACTTATTTGATGAGTTTACTGGAGATATTACTTTTTTGTGTGATGATGTGAACTATTTTCCACTAAAGGAATTGCCCGAAAATTTCGTAAATATTGGCCCTGTTGTTTATCGCTCCAACGAATGTGAAAGTGAACTTATCGAAATTTTAAGTACAAAAACGGACAAGCCTATTATATTTATTACCAGCGGAAGCTCTGGAAGGAATATTGTGCCTGAACTTATTTCAGAAGATTCTCTTAGTGGATATACTGTAATAGTAAGTGGTTCCGAAGTAAACAAAATATCTGGAACAATAATTTACCGCAAATTTGTAAATTTTTCTGCCATCGCTGATTTTGTGAATCTATATATTTGTCACGGAGGAAACGGTAGTTTTTACCAAGCTGTTGAAGCGGGGAAAAAGATTATTGCAATTCCGTCGATGTTCGAACAAGAGTGGAATGCTTATGCATTTGCACAAGCACAAAGATGTAGGGTTATTTTTCCAGAAGAATGTCGCGACGGGCTTTTATCTGAGATAAATCTTATGCTTAAATCTTCTAACGAATTTGATAAAGCGGAATATATTATTCCAGATGAGTTCCGAAGCAAAATAAAAAGCCTGCTAGATTCATGATTTAGCAGGCTTTTATTTGAAAAGTAATTATAGTTTATTTCAGATACTTATCGAGCCAAGCCTTAAACTCGCGTTGCCACAAGATGCTGTTTTGTGGTTTAAGAACGAAGTGAGTTTCTTCGGGGAAAATCAGAAGTTTAGATTCGACACCGAGAAGTTGTGCGGCATTAAATGCTTGCAGACTTTCGGTATAAGGGATTCTGAAATCATTTCCCCCAGAAATAATAAGTATTGGGGCATTCCAATTCTGCACAAAATTATGTGGCGAATTAGCGTAAGAGTTTTGAGCAGTTTTGTTAGATTTTTCCCAATAAGCACCACCGAGGTCGTGATTTACGAAGAACATTTCTTCGGTTGCAGCATATTGCGATTCTAGATTAAACATTCCACAATGTGAAATAAATGCTTTAAAAGTTTTATCATCATTATGTCCAGCTAACCAGAAGACAGAAAAGCCTCCATAGCTTGCTCCAACTGCACCAATTCTTTCGGGATCGACATAAGGTTCAGTTTTAACAGCATTAACAGCCGACATATAATCTTTCATGTTTTGGCCACCATAATCGCCAGATATTTGCGCATTCCACTCGGTTCCAAAACCAGGTAGTCCACGACGATTAGGAGCTATTACAACATAACCATTTGCAGCCATCATCTGGAAATTCCATCTAAATGAGAAGAACTGCGAAACTGGCGACTGTGGTCCGCCTTGGCAATAAAGAATTGCAGGATATTTTTTAGTTTCGTCGAAGTTTGGTGGCAAAATTACCCAAACCAACATGTCTTTGCCATCAGTAGTTTTTACCATTTTCTTTGTAACTTCACCAAACTTAATCTTATCGTAAATATCTTTGTTTGTAAAAGTTATTTGCTTTTCTTTTCCGTACTTGTCGAAGCTAAAAATTTCGGAAGCAAGCGACATCGACATTTTTGTTGCAATAAATCCGTCATTATTCCACGAAATTGAAGTTATATCGTGATCCCCATCGGTAAGTTGCTTAATCTCTCTGGTTTTAATGTCGATACTAAAAATTTGGTGAGTAGCATTTATGCAAGAAATGAAATATATCATATCCTGAGTACCATTTTCTTCGGGCCAAACAACACCCGAAACGCCGTAATCGAAATCTTCGGTAAGATATTGTTTTTCGCCGTTTGCAAGATCGGCAATAAATAATCTTTCCTTATCGGCTTCGTACCCTGGAGTTTCCATGCTAGTCCACGAAATAAATTTAGAATCGGGCGAGAAAACAGGATATTTGTCGTATCCCATCATGCCTTCGGTTAGATTTACTGTTTTTTTGTCTGCCAAAGTGTAAATATAAACATCCGAATTTGTGCTTATGGCGTATTCTTTACCGTTTAGTTTTTTACAAGTAAAAGCAATCATTTTACCGTCGGGACTCCATGTAATTTCGGAATCGTCGAAATATGGACTAAGAGGAGAATCAAATTTCTCGCCTTCCATAATGTCAATAGGATTCTTAACACTGCTTCCGTCAAAATCAGCAACAAAAATATGAGAATACATATAATCTGCCCATGCATTCCAATGGCGATACATCAAATCATCGGCAATAATCACATTAGTTGATGGCAAATCGGAATAAATATCCTGAGGCGAATCATCAAGTTTTACATCAGACAAGAATAAAACCTTATCTCCTGTAGGCGAAATTTTAAACGCATTAACACTGTTAGCCATATCAGAAATCTTAGATTTCTCTGTTCCATCTGGATTCATACTCCAAAAACCAACAGTATCGGTTTCGGTAGATAAGAAAACTATTTTTGAGCCATCCTTTGTCCATCTGGGATTAATACACGAGAACTCACCACCAGTAATTCTTTTGGCCTCGCCACCAGCAGCTGGAATTGTATAAACATGAGTAAATCCGCGATTCTTTTCTATGCTGTACAAAGTAACATTGTAAGCTATAGTTTTTTTATCGGGACTTAGCTGCGGATCGCTTACTCTACCAAATTTCCAAAGGATTTCGGGCGTTAGCACTCCGTTTTTTATTTCGGCATCGGTAAGTTTAACATCTGGAACAGGTCCTGGATCAAAAGCTTCGGGTTTCTCCTTAGGCTTGCAAGAAAAAGCAAGAACAGCAATCATTAAAACAAACAGCCAGTTTTTTTTCATAAATTTTAATTTATTACTCAAAACCGGCCAATCCGTTTTCCCCGCCTTTTCAGCCGGCTTTGATCAGTTAATATTATCGCATTTTTTCCAATACAAGATTTAAACCTTCAACAGCTGGGTCATAATTTGGATACAATTCCAGTGCCTTACGGTAATCTGTTTCGGCCAGTTTATACTGTTTAGTCATTTCATAAGTATAACCACGGTTATACCATGCTTTGTGTTGAGTTGAATCACATTTTATTGCTCCAGAGAAAAAATCTGTTGCTTTTTTGTAATCCTTAAAGCTATTTACATAAAGATAACCTAGATTATAGTATGCTTCATAAAAATGCTCGTCAAGTTTAATAGCTAATTCATACTGTTCAACTGCTCCATCAATATTTCCAAATTGCTGAAAAACCCAACCTGCATTATAGTGAATTTCGGCATTATCTGGAAAGAGATTTACTGCTGTTTTAAAATATTCAACAGCTAGAGGATCTTTCATCTTTTCGTAAACTAGTCCGATCAGATTATAGGCCTCCCAATTTTTATTATCATATTCTATAGATTTCTTTAACGCCTTTGTAGCATCTTCATAAGCTGCAGTTTCGTTAAGAATTAAAGCTTTCACAAAATATGAATCCGAGTTTTGTAGGTTATACCTTTCCATATCAATGATTTGCGACATAGCCTCTGTGTACATCTGCACATAGAAATAAATCTTTGCTAGTTCCACCTTGGCATCAGCATTTTTAGGATAGCGGTAAATGCAAAGCTCGAGAATATTTTTTGATTTCTCGGATTGAGCAGTTGTAAGATACAAGTCCGACAGTTGAAGGTAAAGCTCTTGTCGGGTAGTGTCAACCTTTAGAGCAATTTCCAAATCGTTTATTGCTTCTTTAGTGTTTTTTTGTTCCATGTAGAGCATTGACCTTTTAATAAAAAGATCGGCATTCTTTGGATTGTCGCGAATAAGCTCGTTTATCTGCTCAATTGTAAGAGTAGTATCGTTGAGAATATCCTCGGGCAGCTTGGTTTTCCCATTATTGCAAGAAACAAGGAAAAGCGAAAGGCAAATAATAATAAAAGAATATTTAAGCATTACTGTTTTAGTTTTTCAATAATTTTCTTTTCAATTTCGTCCATTAGCTCTGGGTTATCGGTAAGAATAGCTTTAACGGCATCTCGTCCCTGCCCTAATTTTGTTTCGTTATAGCTGAACCAGGATCCGCTTTTCTTGATAATTTCAAAGTCAACACCAAGGTCGATAACTTCGCCAATTTTGCTAATTCCTTCGCCGTAAAGAATGTCGAATTCAGCTTTACGGAATGGAGGCGCAACCTTATTTTTTACAACTTTAACTTTAGTTCTGTTTCCAGTAACATCGTCGCTATCTTTTAGCTGTCCAGTGCGGCGAATGTCGAGGCGAATAGATGCGTAAAACTTTAGTGCATTACCACCAGTTGTTGTTTCTGGGTTACCGAACATCACTCCGATTTTTTCGCGCAACTGGTTAATAAATATGCAGCAAGTGTTTGTTTTGTTGATGTTGGCTGTAAGTTTACGAAGAGCCTGCGACATTAAACGAGCTTGAAGCCCCATTTTAGAATCGCCCATTTCGCCTTCTATTTCGGCACGAGGAGTAAGAGCCGCCACAGAGTCAATCACAATAATATCGATTGCGCCGGAGCGGATAAGATTATCAGCTATTTCGAGTGCTTGTTCGCCATTGTCGGGTTGCGAGATGATAAGGTTTTCGACATCGACATGAAGCTTTTCGGCATAAGATCTATCAAAAGCATGTTCGGCATCAATAATTGCAGCAATACCTCCAGCTTTTTGCGCTTCGGCAATAGCGTGAATTGCAAGAGTTGTTTTACCCGAAGATTCTGGTCCGTAGATTTCGATTACTCTACCGCGAGGATAACCCCCAACGCCGAGAGCAACATCAAGGCCTAGTGATCCTGAACTTATGACTGGGATGTCTTCAATAGGTTGGGCTCCAAGCATCATAATCGA